>JAGGUP010000165.1 GCA_021158405.1 Bacteroidales bacterium | reverse complement strand
TATGATGAGGACGGCGATAAACGTGTTTTTTATAAGGAAGGACTTTTTGTGGGGTATCGTCATTTTGATAAAAATCCTGTAGAGCCACTTTTTCCATTTGGTTATGGACTATCTTATACAACGTTTGCATTTGATAATTTAAATTTAGAAAAAAAAGAGAATGGAATCCAGGTTTCTGTAGAAGTAACCAATTCTGGCGATAAGGCCGGTGCTGAGGTGATACAAGTATATGTAAGTGATCTTGAATCTTCAGTAGTTAGACCTGTTAAGGAGTTAAAAGGTTTCGAAAAAATATTTTTACAACATGGAGAAAGTAAAAAGGTAATTATCTCGTTATCAGAAGATGCCTTTAAGTTTTACGATATAAATACAAAAAGCTGGGTTTTAGAAAATGGTGAGTTTGAAATCCTTGTGGGTAATTCTTCTGCCAATATCCTGCAAAAATCTAAATTTAATTTTGATGGTTCTATGAGAATAGAAGTTTCGAACTAAATTATTTATCAAGAAAAAAAACTAATATTTATGAAAATTAATAATCAAACTTTATGGGCCTTTACGGTATCTCTTGCGGGCTTTTTATTTGGTTTTGATACTGTTGTTATTTCAGGTGCAAACCTTCCCATTAAAGAATTATGGGATACAACACCTTTATTTCATGGCCTATTTATAATGTCCATGGCTTTATGGGGAACAGTTGTAGGTTCACTTTTTGGAGGAATTCCTAGCCAGAGAATAGGAAGAAAAAACACCCTAATTTGGATTGGAATATTGTACTTTGTATCTGCAGTAGGGTCAGGACTAGCAACAGACCCTTATATGTTTTCATTTTTTCGATTTATTGGTGGTTTGGGTGTTGGTGCTTCTACAGTAGCTGGACCGGCTTATATTTCTGAGATATCTACTCCTAAAAACCGAGGGAAACTTGTTGCATTATACCAATTCAATTTGGTTTTAGGAATTTTGATAGCCTTTATTTCAAATTACTTATTAGAAGGATTTGATGGTAACAATGATTGGCGATGGATGATTGGAGTTGAAGCATTGCCAGCAGCAATATACTTTTTTGCTGTTTTAGGAGTCCCTAAAAGCCCAAGATGGCTTGTAGTTGTTAAAAATGACATAAAAGGAGCGAAAGAAGTGTTGATTAAAATGGGGGAAGAAAATACGGAAAAGGAACTGCAAGAGATTATTGAATCTGAAAAACAAAGTTTAAACGAAGAACCCTTTTTAAAAAAATATAAAAAACCACTTACCTTGGCATTTTTAATAGCATTCTTCAATCAGATGTCGGGAATTAATTTTGTGCTCTATTATGCACCAGAAATTTTTAGTCTTTCAGGCTTAGGTACAGAAGATTCGTTGTTAAATTCCATCTCTATAGGAGGAATTAACCTACTGTTTACTTTTGTTGGATTATATTTTATTGACAGGGCAGGAAGAAGGCAATTACTTATTATAGGATCTGTAGGTTACATTGTTAGTCTTTCAATGATAGCACTTTCATTTTATGCAGATTTGGGGACAATAGTTTTAGTTGTATCAATGATGGCTTTTATAGCATCTCATGCAGTTGGGCAGGGAACAATTATTTGGGTATTTATCGCTGAAATATTCCCAAATCATGTTAGAGCAACTGGAACAGCTTTTGGAACGGGAACACATTGGGTGTTTGCCGCTTTAATTACACTTCTTGGGCCTGTGGTTATTAATATTTTTAAAGTGAATCCTTGGCCTATTTTTGCAATATTTGCTGGAATGATGATATTACAGTTGATATTTTCCATATTTATGATGCCAGAAACGAAAGGAGAATCATTAGAGGCTATTCAAAAGAAAATTGGGATATAAGATGTTGAATTAATGAGTAATAACTTTTCACTAAGTTTCAAAAATTATTAAGAATAGAAACAAACAATTAATAAAATGAGTCAATTATTTCTGCCAATGTTAGAGGTAGTCAATATAATGATGATGTAAATACAGTTAAGTTAGATGGTTTTACGGTATTCCGTATTGGATCAAGATATACTATTGAGCTTAAAGAAGCTATAAGTATTAGATTAGTCAGTTTATAATTTAACTGATAGTTAGGGATTATCTGAAGGAAGCCCTAGAGCTTGTACACAAGCTGCTATTGGAACTTATTTTAGTGGTTGACAATTTACCAATACATTACATTTTAAATGCAACGTTTAATTTTTTTTAAATAACTCATAAAACTCATCACTGATAATTAAATTAATGGCGATGAGTTTTTTGATAAAATCTTATCGAAATGAAACTAAATATCACCTTATGTCATTTTAGAGTTGGTGAAACGGATGGTGTTTCTTTAGAAATGGATAAATGGAAAATTATTTTAGAAAAACTAGGACATCATGTCACATTTATTGCAGGATCTAAAGGTGTTTTAAATGATGTTGAAATTATTGAAGAACTTCATTATAATGATTCCAATAACAATAAAATTGTAGAAAATGCCTACATTAAATTTCATTCCTTCGAAAATGAACAAGCATTAAAAGATGCGATTGAAAAAGATGCTCAATCCATAGAAAAAAAGCTATTGTGCATCATCCAAAAAAACAATATTGACCTCATTATTGTAAACAATATATTTTCATTAGGATGGAATCTTTCTGCTGGAATAGGTTTCTATAATGCTATTGTAAACTCATCGGTAAACTGCATTTGCCACCATCATGATTTCTCATGGGAACGTGAAAAGTATAGCCACCCAACATTTGAATTTATCAAAGAATACATTATTAAGTATTTTCCACCTGTTCATCCAAGAATAAAACATGTGGTTATTAATAACATTGCTAAGCATGAACTATTAAGAAGAAAAGGAATTGAGAGTACCGTAGTTCCTAATGTTTATGAATTTGAAAACGATTGGAAAGTAGACGATTATAATGCCAACTTTAGAGCTTCTTTTGGCATCAAAAACAACGATTTAATTATTTTACAAGCCACTCGAATTGTTAAAAGAAAAGGAATTGAATTGGCGTTAGATGTCATTGCCGAAATGAATTCAAGAAAACATGCCTTAATAGGTAAAAAACTATACAACAATCAACTATTTGATGAAAATAGTCAACTCGTTTTTTTAATGGTAGGTTTAAATGAGGATGATCCTTATTTTGATCAAATAATGAACTACGCGCATCAAAAACAAATTAATATTAAATGGGTAAATGATCGAATAGATCATGACCGTTTCATTAAAAATCAGAAAAAAATATATTCACTTTGGGATACTTATGCGCATTGTGATATTGTGAGCTATACAAGTATTCTAGAAGGTTGGGGTAATCAGTTTATAGAAGCTTTAGTAGCTAAAAAAATCATCATTAGTTATCAATACCCCGTATTTGAATCAGATATACTTCCTTTGAAATTTAACACTATTGATTTAGGAAATAAATACCTTGTTAAAGAAGATGGACTCACAGAGGTGTTACCAAAAATCACTGCAGCAGCAGCTGAAAAAACCATTGAAATTATTTTAGACCCTCAGAAATATCAACAAATTGTAACTGAAAATTACACGATCGGAAAAAAACATTTATCGCTCAATGCCTTAGAAATATTACTAAAAATCATTGTAAATTATGAAAGCTAAAGCAATTCAAATATTAAATGATAATTGGAAAGATGGTTATACCATACCTAGCCAAAATCTATATCCGTATCAATGGAAATGGGATGCTGGTTTTATAGCGATAGGTTTAGCTCATTTTAATATGGAAAGGGCTGAAAAAGAAATAAAAACACTTTTGAACGCTCAGTGGGAAAACGGGTTTATACCTCATATTGTATTTCATCAATTAAGTGAAACGTATTTTCCCGGACCAAATTTTCATAAAGCTGATTTGCATCCACTTTCAAATAAAAAATATTCTTCAACAGGGATGACGCAACCGCCTGTTATTGGCTTTGTTCTTGAAAAGATCTATCATATTGCTGAAAATAAATCAGCTGCCTTAGAATTTGTAAAAGACTGTATTGATCAAGTATTTAAAGCGCACCAGTATTTTTATAACTACAGAGATCCAAAAAAAGAAGGCTTGGTATATATTTATCATAATTGGGAATCTGGAACTGATAATTCTCCTATTTGGGATTGTATTTTTGAAATCATGGACTCTCCAGTTTTAAATATAGAACGAAAAGATACCTCCATTGTAGATCCATCGGAACGGCCTTCAAAAAGAGAATACGACCACTACTTACACCTGATAAATTGTGCTAAAGATCACCATTATGATGATGCTAAAATTGCTGAAAATTCTCCATTTTTAGTACAAGATCCACTGTTTAATTCCATATTAATCAAATCGAATAAGGCACTTATTAATTTGTATGAATTGATTGGTGGAAATGAAGCTAAAATAAATCAACTTCAACAATGGCAAGAAAAAAGCATCTCATCATTTAATTCAAAATTGTATGATGCCGAATTGGGCGCCTATGTGCACTACGATTTAAGAAATGAAAAACCAATTCGCTTGGTAAGCTCTTCCTCTTTCTCGCCTTTATTTGCAGGGATTCCCTCTAAAGATCAGGCTAATGCTTTGGTCACAACAATGGTGGAAAAATTTGGCGGTGATGGCCTCTATTTATGTGCTTCATTTGATCCAACCAATGAAAAATTTAATCCTAAAAAATATTGGAGAGGTCCTGTTTGGATTAACTTAAACTGGATGTTAATCGATGGTCTTTTAGAGTATGATTTCAAAGAACTTGCTCAACGCATAAAAGCGGATAGTATTGAAATAATAGAAAAAGTAGGATTTTACGAATATTTTGATGTTAGAAAAAAGTTCTATACAGCAAGTAGTAAAGGTTATGGTGCTGCCAATTTTTCATGGAGTGCTGCCTTATATTTAGATTTAATAAATAATTAATACAAAAACCTCATTATGAATTGGGTAGATTTTACAATTGTTATAGTATATCTTGTTGCTTTTTTGGGACTTGGGTATTTTTTTAAAGACAACAAATCAGGTAAAGATTACTTCTTAGGTGGTCAAAGTATGGGTTGGTTTCCGTTAAGCCTTTCCACCATGGCAACGCAGCTTTCCGCCATTAGTTTTATATCGGCACCAGCATTTGTAGGATTAGCACAAAATGGAGGAATGAAATGGTTAACTTTTGAGTTTGCAGTTCCTTTAGCAATGATTGGAATTATGGTACTTATAATTCCCCCTTTATATAGAGCCAATATTGTAAGTGTTTATGAATTTGCAGAAAGAAGATTTTCTACTTCTACGCGAATCATTCTTAGTTTGGTGTTTCAAATAGCACGATCGTTATCAACAGGTGTTGCAGTATTTGCCATAGCCATGATTTTACAAGCAGTTCTAAATATCAGTTTTCATTATACCATCTTAATAATAATAGTAATCACTATAGCATATTCTTATATGGGAGGTATGAAAGCCGTTGTTTGGGGAGATGCTATTCAGATGATTATCTTATCTACAGGTTTAATAATCTGTCTTATTTTTGGTTGGAGTTTGTTGATGGATAATCCTAATTTTACTGGTTTTGAAACAAGTAGATTAACAGTTGTCGATTTTGATAATTTTGGATTGGATGGCAGTCAGTATGGTTTTTGGCCAATGGTTTTAGGAGGTTTATTTTTATACGTATCGTACTACGGAACAGATCAAACTCAAGCACAAAGACTTTTATCTGCTAAAGACGAAGGAACGATTAGAAAATTATTATTAGCTAACGGTTTATTGCGATTTCCTGTTGTTTTAATGTACTGTATTATGGGTTTAATTATTGGGGCATTAGTAACTTTTTTACCCGATTTTTCAGCGGATATAAATACCATGACACAAACTCATTATCCTGAATTTTATGCCACAAATGGGGTAAAACCAGATTTAATGATTCCTGTATTTATCATAAAATATTTACCTCATGGATTAATAGGAATTCTAATTGTTGGGATTCTATCAGCTGCCATGTCATCTTTAAGTTCCACTATCAATTCATTAGGAGCTGTAACAGTAGAAGATTTATTTAACAGGGGAACTAAAAAATTAAGTGATCAGAAATATATGGTTTACTCCAAGTTTTTTATCATTTTTTGGGGAGTAGTTTGTATAGGTGCTGCCTATTTATTTGGAAGTAGTAAGGGAACTGTAATAGAACTTATTAATATTATTTCGTCACAATTTAACGGGCCTATATTAGCCACGTTTGTAATTGCAATTCTTATTAAGCGTGTGAATTATGTAGGAATGAATGTTGGTTTAATTGGTGGTGTTATTATCAATATTTTAATCAAAATTAACTTTGATAATATCTTTTGGATTTGGTTTAATCTTACCGGATTTATCATTACACTGGTTTTAGCTTTAGTGGTAAGTGAAATCTATAAAGTAAAATCGAATGTAGATTTAAATCTTGATTTTACTATTAAAAGAGAAGCTATGTTATCAAAAGAAGTAATCATTTTAGCATCATTCTTTATTATAATCGTGTTGTTTAGTATGTTTTTACCTGAACTTTTAGGTTCAATTTAAAGAATCAAAAATCTATTATGAAATTCGGATTAAATAAAACAAAAACAATTAAGACATTATCAGGCCTTTACGGAAATAAAGCAAAGGAGATTTATGCTAATATTGAGTTATTAATTCAAAAATATCAATCTAAAATAAAAAACACCTCAGAGCCTTTAACTGAAAAAGATGTTATACTAATAACTTATGGTGATAATATTCAGGAAGATGGAAAATCTCATTTACAAACCCTAAATAAATTTGTATCTAAGTATTGTTTACCAGAAATTAACTCCACTCATATTCTTCCTTGTTTTCCATATAGCTCGGATGATGGGTTTTCTGTTACTGATTATTATGAAATTGACCCTAATTTAGGAACTTGGGATGATATAGAACAGTTGTCAGAAATGAACAACCTTATGTTCGATGCGGTTGTAAATCATATGTCAAAATCATCACAATGGTTTCAATGGTATTTAGCCCAAAAAGATAAGTACAAAGATTATTTTATAGCGGTAAACCCTGAAATTGATTTATCAAAAGTAATTCGACCAAGAGCTTTGCCATTACTTTCTCCTTTTAAAATGAAAAATGGGGAAGTAAATCATATTTGGACAACATTTAGTGCAGATCAGGTCGATTTAAACTTTAAATCTCCCGATGTTTTTATAGCTATGTTAGACGTTCTTTTATACTATACTTCTAAAGGTTCTAAATTTATTAGACTTGATGCCATCGCATTTCTATGGAAGGAAATTGGCACTAATTGTTTGCATTTAGAACAAACCCATACTATCATAAAACTCTATAAAGAAGTAATTAAAGTTCTGACAGATAATCTTTATATAATTACAGAAACCAACGTTCCGCACAAAGAAAACATATCGTATTTTGGAAATGGTGAAAATGAAGCCGATTTGGTTTACAATTTTTCGCTTGCTCCTTTATTAGTGTATTCTATAATGAAAAGTAATGTAAGTGTGCTTCACAATTGGGCAAAATCGTTGAAAATGCCAAGTAATAAAGTTTGCTTTTTTAATTTTACAGCTAGTCATGATGGTATCGGAATGAGACCTTTACAAGGAATTATTTCTGATGTTGAAGTTGCCGAATTAGCCCAAAGAACCGAAAATCATGGAGGTCAGGTTGGTTACAAAAATAACGAAGATGGGTCTCAATCTCCTTATGAGTTAAATTGTAATTACATGGATTTATTAAGTCATCCTGTAGAAGAAAATGACGAAACGCGTATAATTAAAATGATGCTTACGCAATCCATTATGTTGGCATTTCCAGGAGTGCCTGGAATTTATTTCCATTCGTTAGTTGGTTCTCAAAATTACTATAAAGGTGTTGAAGATTCCGGAATCAAGAGAAGAATAAATCGAGAAAAACTTGAATATGCTCAATTGGAAACAGCGTTAAATCAAGAAGGAAATCTTCGAAATAGTGTATTTAAATCGTATAAAAAACTATTGGAACTTAGAACAAACGAAAAGGCATTTAATCCTTTTGGAAATGCTGAATATTTTAATTTTGTCAATTCTACTGTTTTTGTTGTAAAAAGAAGTTTTGAAAATGAAACAATTTATGGGGTGTATAATTTTAGCAATAAAGAAACTGCTATAAATGCTTTAGAACCTAATGTGGTTGATTTAATATCAAAAACAGTAGTCAATGAATCGCTGTGGAAATTAGGTGTATATCAATTTAAATGGCTTAAAAAACAATAAAAATGAGAGTGTTAATTGCCCCGGATAAATTTAAAGGTTCCTTATCAGCCGTAGAGGTTTGTGATGCAATTGAACGTGGCATCAAAAAATTTGATAGATCTATAGAAATTATTAAACATCCATTAGCAGATGGAGGAGAGGGTACTTTAGAAATTTTAAATAATCATTTTAAACTTTTAACTCATTCAGTAGTAGTTAAAGACCCATTATTTAAAGAAATTGTCGCATCCTATTTAGGCACTGAAAAAACAGCATTTATAGAAATGTCAAGTGCTTCGGGTTTACAATTATTAGAACCTCAACAACGAAATTGTTATTATACCACTACATTTGGAACTGGTCAATTAATTTTAGATGCAGTTCAAAAGGGATATAATGATATTGTCCTTTTTATTGGAGGTAGTGCAACAAATGACGCTGGAATTGGTATGGCTGAAGCTTTAGGTTATCAGTTTTTTGATAATCAAAATAACCGTTTATCACCTATTGGAAAAGAGCTAATTAACATTTCAAGAATTGAATATAAGCATATATTCATCGATTTAAACCAACTTAATTTTACTGTTGTTTGTGATGTTAAAAATCTGCTATATGGAAAAAATGGAGCTAGCTTTGTTTATGCAAAACAAAAAGGTGCTTCTGATCAAGAAATTGAACAACTTGATAAAGGATTAAAACATTTTAATCTACAGGTTGAAAAATATTTAAGTAAAAAAGTTGCTACTGTTGAAGGAGCTGGAGCTGCTGGTGGTCTTGGTGCAGGCGCATTATGTTTTTTAAATGCTTCAATGAAATCTGGAATTCGTTTTATGATTGATCAAACCAATTTTCATCGACATTTTTTAAATAAAATAGATTTAATAATTACAGGTGAAGGATGTGTTGATAAACAAACACTGGAAGGAAAAGTAGTAAAAGGAATTAGTGAAATTTCCAATCAATTTAATGTTCCCTTTTGCATCGTTTCTGGAGTTGCAAAAGATAAAGAGCTTGTCATTCATTCATTAAAACCAATCGCTATTAATGCAATAATGGATCTCAATGTATCCTTTGATGACGCCATTCTAAATGCTGCAAAATATCTTGAAGAAATTGCCTTTGAAAGAATTAGAAGTTTCAATGTAAAAGTTTATTGAAAATTATGAAAGATTAGTAAATGAGAGAAAAACTGATAATAATGTTTATAAGTTTAATTTTGTTAACCGGTTGTAAGGTAAAACAGGTGGCTGAATCTATGGTTTTAGAGCAAAATAAATTAATTTTCAACGAAGAAGAGTTATATAGACCAAAATTTCATTTTACACCAAAACAAAACTGGATGAATGATCCAAATGGTATGTTTTACCTCAATGGAAACTACCATTTGTTCTTTCAATATTATCCTGATTCAACTGTTTGGGGACCTATGCATTGGGGACATGCAATTAGTACAGATTTAGTGACATGGAAAGAACAATCAATAGCATTATTTCCAGATGAAAAAGGCTACATTTTTTCAGGAAGTGCAGTAGTAGATATTAATAATACATCAGGCTTTGCGGGTGGTTCAAAAAAACCTGTGATAGCGATGTTTACCTACCATAATCCTAAACTAGAAAAAGAAGGCAAAATTGAGTATCAAAGTCAAGGGATTGCATATTCTTTAGATGAAGGTATGACATGGACTAAATATGTAGGGAATCCTGTTATAAAAAATCCTGGAACTAAAGATTTTAGGGACCCAAAAATGTCTTGGGACCCTATTCATAATCAATGGAATATGGTATTAGCAGCAGGAGATAAATCAATGTTTTATAACTCAAAAAATTTAAAAGACTGGAAATATTTATCAACGTTTGGAAAAGATATAGGTTCTCATAGAGGCATTTGGGAATGCCCTGATTTTTTTCCTATATCTGTGGATGGAACCAATGAAATAAAATGGATTTTAATTCAGAGCGTAGTTGCTGGGGGACCTAATGGAGGAACTGGAACGCAATATTTCATAGGTGATTTTGATGGGAAAATATTTACACTAGATACAACTTTTAAAAAGGAATTAAAAGCTGAAAAAGCTATGTGGATTGATTTTGGAAGAGATAATTATGCAGGTGTTACCTGGTCAAATATCCCTGCAACCGATGGTAGAAAATTATTTTTAGGTTGGATGTCGAATTGGGAGTATGCCGAAAAAGTACCCACCAACAAATGGCGCAGTAGCATGACAATTGTAAGAGAGCTTAAATTAATTAAAAATGAGAATCAATACAGAATAGTGTCGCAGCCTGTTAAAGAAATAAATAACTACATTTCAAAATCGATTAAGAAAGGTGATTTCATTATTGAAGGTGAAACAGTACTTGTTACCAAATCTGAACTTGACTTTTCAAGTTTAGATATTCGGTTCAAAATAAAGAACATACAGAAAGATATATACACTTTTTCATTTTTTAATGCTGTTGGAGATTCTTTAAAATTTGGATTTAACAATAAAGAAAAGTTCTTTTTTTTAGATAGAACAAAATCAGGAAATCTTTCTTTTTCAGATAGATTTGCACCAATAATTTCTATTGCTCCTATCAAAGAAGAATTCAAAAATATTGATATTAGAGTGCTTTTGGATAAAACTTCAATCGAAATATTTTATAATAATGGAAAAACGGTAATGACAGAAATATTTTTTCCACAAAAGCCCATTGAGGCTTTTTCTGCTAAATCTGAAAATTTCAATGTTGAAATTGTAGGCATGACTATTCATCAGCTAAAGTTTGACTAAACGAAATAATTTAATATATGAGCAACCTAAAACTAACGGTATTAATCTTGTTTTTATGCATCACGTTGTTTTGTGATTCAAAATCTGAACCCACTTCTGAGAAACAGTGGTGGAAAGAAACGGTCTTTTACGAAATCTATATGCCAAGCTTTAAAGATAGCAATGGGGATGGCTATAGCGATTTTAAAGGGATGACCTCTAAATTGGATTATATTCAATCACTTGGAGTCAAGGGCATCTGGCTAACGCCTTTTTTGCAATCACCAAAGGTAGACAATGGTTACGATATAAGCGATTATTTGCAGGTTGACAAAACCTATGGTAATCTGGATGACTTCAATATCTTTATTGCAGAAGCACACAAACGCGATATTAAGGTTATTATTGATATTGTGGTGAACCATACTTCTATTGAACATAAATGGTTTCAGGAATCACGCAAATCGAAAGACAATCCCTACCGTGATTATTATATCTGGAAAGATAAGCCCAATAATTGGGAATCGTTTTTTGGAGGTAAAGCCTGGGAATATGATTCACTTACACAGCAATACTATTATCATAAATTCGCTGTTCAAATGGCCGATCTGAACTGGCAAAATCCTAAAGTTGTAGAAGAAGTTCAAGATGTACTACGTTATTGGTTAGATTTAGGAGTGGATGGTTTCCGTCTGGATGTAATTAATTTCCTAACAACCGAAGGAATTACTCAGGATAATCCAATGGACGAAAACGGCAAGCAAAAACATATCTACGATCTCGACCAAAAAGGTGTAAAAGAAGCCATGACTATCATTAAGGAAACGGTAAATGAATACGATAATCGCTTTATTGTTGGGGAGATAGGCAGCGATAAAATAGAGGTGCTTAAACAATACCAAGGAGAAGAATTATTGGATGTAGTCTTTAATTTCAACTTTGGGAGCATAGCTGAATTTTCGGCACAGCGTATTTATAATGAACTGCAAAGTATGGAAAGCAATATGAGCAATTACCCAACTTTGTTTTTTGGTAGTCACGATATGCCGCGTTTGCAAAGCCGACTTGCCGAAAATAATCCGAAAAGAGCCCTTGCCTTAGCGGCTCTTATGCTCACCACTAAAGGAATCCCCTTTATTTATTTTGGCGAAGAAATTGGAATGAAAAACCATATTGCAAACTCTTTTGATGAGATCAGAGATATACAAGGCATTACAAATTATCATTTAGCAATTCAAGATGGAAAAACGGAGCAAGAAGCACTTAAAATTGGGAATGAACACAATCGTGATAAATCAAGGAGCCCAATGCAATGGAATTCCGATACGCTTGCGGGATTTTCTTCATCTAAAAGTTGGATTCCTCTAAATCCAGATTATTCGGCACTAAATGTAGCGCTTCAAGAAAATGATTCGGAATCGATGCTTTCTAAGTATAAACAATTGATTGCTTTACGTAATTCGGAATCTGCTTTACAATATGGCGCTTACGAAAAGTTGAGTATACAGGATGAATGCATTCATTTTATCAGAACTTATGGCGATACGAAGATCAGCGTCTTAATCAACTTTGGAAAGCCAATTGTTTTTGAATTGCCTGAAAATGCGGAAGTCCTATTAGGAACAGCTTTAATGCAAATGGATGATTTTCTTATTTTTAAAGAAATTCAAGAGTAAGAAATAAAAAACTGCAAGTCTCAAAAGAAACCTGCAGTTAGAATACTTTTATTAAAGTTCGTAAAAATCTATTTTTATCCTTTTATAAATAATGCTTTGATTATCAGACTAGCCATTTTTGGATTTTCTTTTAATCTGCGGGTTGAATATCCAAACCAATCTTTTCCAAAAGGAACATACACACGCATGCGATGCCCTTTGGCCATAATTGATTTACGTAAAGAGGGTGTTACCCCATAAAGCATTTGAAACTCGTATTTGTCTTTTGCCGGTTTGTATTTTTCCAATAGTTTATAAGCTCCTTCCACCAACGGAATATCATGAGTAGCAATAGAAGGATACATTTTTTGTTCTAACATATAATCCAAACTTAGAAGAAAATGCTTATTCACTTCCTCGTACTTTTTGTAAGCCACTTCAACAGGCTCAACATAAATCCCTTTGCATAAACGGAAATTAAGTGGAGCTTCTGTAGCGTTTAAATCAGTTAGATTCTTAACATCATCAAGCGTACGGCGCATATAGGACTGAACCACTAAACCCACATTTTTTGGAAACTCATTCTTTAATTTTCTAAACAATTCAATTTCCATATCTGTACAAGGCGAATCTTCCATATCTATCCGTACAAAATTATTGAAGCTTGCCGCTTTGGCCACAATTTCCCGGATATGCTTGTAAGTCACTTCTTTATCAATTAGCAATCCAAAAGAAGTTGGTTTTAGTGAATAGTTACCTTTTATTTTTGCTGCTTCTGCAGTTTCAATAACTTGGAGGTATTCTTTTTTATTTACTTCGGCTTCGTCTAAATTTTCAATAAACTCTCCCAAAACATCTATGGTGGTTAAAATCCCTTCAGCGTTTAATGCTTTTGCTGCTACAATTGCTTGTTCAAGGCTTTCTCCGGCAATGTATTCTTTAGAAAATTGCCAAACCAATTTTTTAGGCATATAAGGTAAAATGCCGGCTATTAATTTGTTAAACATCCTTTTAAAATTTCTATTTATTTTGCAAATGTATATAATCTTCATCAATTCCAAATCGAAAATCATATAATTGTTTTTCAAATAACAATAAAAAAAGAAAGGGGGAAATGAATTGGTTTACTCCTTCAAAAACAAACAACTATCTCCATAGCTTAAAAACCGATAATCGTTTTCGAGCGCATATTGATAAATTGATTTCCAATCATCGCCCAAATAAGCGGATATTAATAATAACAAGGTGCTTTTGGGTTGATGAAAATTGGTTATCATCCCATCGATAATCTGGAACTCATAACCGGAGCCAATCAATATCTGAGTTTCGGAACGAAAGACATCGTCTTGTTTTTTATCCAAATAATGCAGGATTTCTGATAAAGCTGTTTTTTTTGAAAGGCGTGTATTTTTAGCTAAATCGTAAGCTTCCCATTGGCCTAATGTATAATTATCTAAGTGAGGAAAATAATGCATTTTTGTTCCTAACCAAAACAAACTCTCCAGTGTTCGGATGCTCGTTGTGCCTACTGCAATAATTGTTTTATCGTCTAGTTTTATAAGTTTTTCAATCAATGTACGATTGACTAAAATTTGTTCAATATGCATTTGATGATCACTCACTTTTTTACTCGAAACGGGTTTAAAAGTTCCGGCTCCAACATGAAGTGTTACATTATCAGAAGAAATACCCTTCTTACGAAGTGCCTGAAAGACATCTTCTGTAAAATGTAATCCGGCTGTTGGAGCGGCTACAGAACCATCGTGTTGTGCATAAATTGTTTGATATCGTTTACAATCTTCAGCCTCTGCTTTCCGATGCATATAAGGAGGTAGAGGAACTTTTCCACTTTGTTCTAATACTTCAGAAAAAGTCAGATTTTCAGGATTCCAGGTAAAGCGAATAAAGGAAGATTCTTCCACATCTGATAATCGTTCTGCAAGAAGAAAGGCTTTTTGTCCTTCTACTTCAAAACTCATTTTGAGAATTTCGTTTTTCCATTTTTTTCGGTTACCAACCAAACATTTCCAAACAGAAGTTTCTTTTTGCAAAAAAGCTTCTTGAATTTCACGCGTAGGCTTATGAGGTTCCAGACAAAAAACCTCTATTCGTGCACCGCTTTCTTTTTGAAAGTTCAAACGCGCTTGCACAACTTTGGTATTATTAAATACTAAAAATGAATTTTTGGGCAAAAAATCTGCGACATCCTTAAATTTTGCAGTTTGAGGAGAACCATTAAAAACCAATAGCTTGGATTCGTCTCGTTTTGAAAGAGGATATTGTGCTATTCGCTCTTGAGGAAGAGGATAATTATAATGCTCTATACAAAGAGTATCGGGTTTGTGCATAGATATAATTTAATAAATGTTCTCGATATGGATATTGGCCAAATAATCGTCCGTAACATCCTTGAGATTGACAATTTCGACTGAAACAATCTTATTTTCAATCAAATGGTATTTCACTTCAACAAAAAAATCATTTAATTCAAACAGTTTAATACTTAATGGGCCATCTTTTCTGGCCAATAAAGTATAGCCACTATCCATAATTAGCACCATTTGCTGTACGATAGTTAACTGTTGAAAGGCTTCCTTATTTTGCATGTGGCAAAGATAATGCTATTTCATTTTGCAAATTTTATAAATCCTGTTAAAACTTCTGCTTTTCAGAATAAATACTGAAAAAGCCAAAAAAATAAAAAAGTATAAAATATTGGAAAACTTGTAATGGATTTTCTTTGCAAGAATTTGTATCTTTGAAAGAAACAGAAATTAATTTTAATAAAGATGAAAAAATTTGCAGTCGTTTTATCAGGTAGCGGTGTTTTTGATGGCGCCGAAATTCACGAAGCCACTTTAAGTTTATTGGCAATAGCTCAAGCGGGAGCCGAGTACGAGATTTTTGCTCCAGACATGGCTCAATATCATGTAGTAAACCATATAACCGGAGAAGTGATGAATGAAACGCGCAATGTACTTGTCGAATCGGCACGAATTGCGCGAGGAAAAATTAATTCTTTAAGCACTTTTGATGCTTCTGTATTTGATGCAATTTTATTTCCGGGAGGTTTTGGTGTAGCCAAAAACTTATGCACGATGGCTGTTGACGGTTCAGATTGTAAAGTCAATGCAGAGGTAGAAAGAGTTATAAAAGCAATGCTACAGGCCAAAAAGCCTATCGGAGCTTTATGCATAGCTCCTGCTCTTATTGCCAAAGTAATTGAAGGCGTTAGAGTAACAATTGGAAATGATGAAAGTACTGCCGGTACTATTGTTGCAATGGGAGGTACACACGTAAATACGACGCATGGCGAAGTGATTGAAGATAAAGATAATCGTGTTTTTACAACTCCTTGTTACATGCTTGACGCAACCATTTTAGATATTCATGATGGAGCTAATAATATTGTAAATGCAATAATGGAAAATCTGAAATAAAAAAAGGCTGCAAATTTCGCAGCCTTTTTTTATAAGTTATTGAACATCATCCGTTTTTATATCGGTATAGATCATTTCTAGTCGGATTTGCGATTCAGGATTAACATCCGGACTATATCCTCCACCAATTAGGCGAGCACTTTTATAGTTTGCACCCATTATTTGCAGTAAAATATCATCCGAGTCGAATTTTCCGGCAATATAATCCTGCATAAAATTCGTAATTCTAAATTCGTATTGTTTTAATGCACTATTATAATAGCCATCAAAATAAGCTTCTCCACCATTTGCATCTTCTATGTAATAATAATTATTGGTGCTATCGATAGAAGAATATTTTTTTTGGAACAGAACAAGACTGTTCGGTTGAGTAAACATGTTATCAGGATCGATATCAGTTATTATCAACTTAGCCTCATTAACGGCATATTTAGCATAATCCTCACGATTAAATAGGGAAGGAAAACTGATATAACTATCTACACCACCCATTGATTGCAGATAGAATTTTTGCGCACCAAGCGTACTGTCTTTTTCAATTACCTGGTGATAAAAATCAGGGTCAGATCCGATATAATTTAAATGATCGAAATTTTGAAAAGAGGGTGAATATGTACTTGGAACAAGGTCATATTTCAAAGAGTCGGCAACATCGTTTTTATAGTAAATAGTTAGCTTTGAATAAGCCCCTACCATATTCAAAAAAGTAAGGTTACCAACACCACCTGTATATTCAGATTTAAAGTACAATCCTTTAAAGTGATCGAGAAGATAGTCATTATTATAATAAACAGTGTCTTCAAACGACATTAAGCGTTGTCCAAGCTCATCGGATAAACGCATAGTAAAATGGGGCATTACTTTTATGGTATCCATCAAAACGCTATCAAAAGGTTTTGGAACCATTGTTATCTTTCCTAATAACTCAGGAATATAGGACACTGTGCTATTTGAGTAATAGGCCGAATCGTAATAAATTAATTCATCAAGCTCATATACTCCAAAAGATAATGGAGCCATGGAATCGCCATAAACAGGAACTGATTGATAAGGTATAGACAATACAATGGAATCAAAAGTAGCATTTTCTCCAAAACTAAAGGATAGCAGAGAAATGCCGTATTGTGCATATAAGTCGGCTTTGGTTGTTCCAAAAACAGGATCAACTACATAGCCCAGCATATTATTAGGTAATTCATCGGTACGAACCGAGTCACGTAAAATAGAATTAACACGAACGCTGGCGGTATCAGAAAAAAGAACATTAAGAGGGTTATTACCTACAATATCTAATCCAATTTGTGATGGTTCTTTTTTACAAGAAAAAAAGAGTAATGTTACAATAAGTAAGGCAAGTATGCTTTTTAGAAAGCTTGATGTTTTCTTCATTCAACCAAATTTAGTCTGCAAAAGTAAAGCCTTTTACAAAAGCAGCATAGGGAAAATTCTTAATTTTTGTTATAAAAGCAGCTTATTCTTGAAGTAGGCTATCGTAGAAATTATCAAAAGCATCTACATAGTCCTCAGTTCCGGGAAAAGTTAAAATTGGCTTATCGCTTTCCTCAGCCAATTTTTGAATGTCAGAGTTTATAATATCGCAGTTAAATATAACAGCATCAGAATATTTTAAAGCTCCTTTCATAAGGTCTAAATAGGTACCGCCTTTAAAAACGGCTAAATCGTTGTTTTCAATGCCTTCCATCTTAATTTTACCTATAAATTTATCGCTTAATTTTTCAGTAAATTCATCGTTATAAATACTCAGAACCACTTTTGTATCGGCAAAAAGAGGATTGTCTTTCATAGCCTTTTTAACATAAACAGGAACCATACTTCCCATCCATCCATTAATATGAATGATATCGGGTGCCCAGCCCAATTTTTTAACTGTTTCTAAAACACCACGTGAATAAAAAACAGCACGTTCATCATTGTCCGGATGAAATTTCCCATTTTTATCTCTGAGGGTTGATTTTCTATGAAAAAACTCTTCATTATCAATAAAATAAACTTGCATGCGAGCTTGTTGTATAGAAGCAACTTTTATGATAAGTGGATGATCTTGGTCATCAATAATTAGGTTCATTCCTGAAAGGCGAATCACTTCGTGAAGTTGATTGCGTCGTTCGTTAATATTACCAAAACGAGGCATAAAGGTTCTGATTTCTTTTCCTTTTTCCTGAATTCCTTGAGGTAGAAAACGCCCTACTTTACTCTGAAAATTTTCTGGTAAATAAGGGGTTATTTCCTGATTGACAAATAATATCCTTTTCTTCATTATTAGAAATTAAAATTACAAAATGTGGTGTTAAATAAGCGGATGTAATTTAACATATACGCCAAGCATTTTTGCAAAGATAAACATTTTTAAAAAAGCGTAAGCATTTTACTTAATCGAATTAGAATAACCCCCTGATTAAAAGCTAAAAAGATGAATTATTCGTTTTCACGCTTATATTTACTGATTCTTCGGTTTACCCCATGAATCTCTTAAGCCCACGGTTTTGTTAAAAACCATAGCTCCTTTTTTGCTGTCTTTATCTACATTAAAATAGCCCAAACGCTCAAACTGATAATAGCTCAAAGCATCTGCTCCATCCACCGAAGGTTCTATATATGCCTTTTCTATAATGCTCAGCGAATCAGGATTTAACAGTTCCTTAAAACCTTTTTCTTCGTTGCTGTCAGGATTGGGAATAGTAAACAAACGATCATAAATGCGCACCTGAGCTTCTATATTTTGTTTGGCATCCACCCAATGTAATGTCCCTTTTACTTTGCGACCATCGGGTGATTTTCCTCCTTTAGAAAGTGGATCATAAGTACAAATCAATTCGGTAATATTTCCTGATTCATCCTTAAGTACCTGTTCACAAGTAATAAAATAGGCATAACGTAAACGCACTTCACGGCCAGGAGCTAAACGGAAAAATTTCTTAGGTGCATCTTCCATAAAATCTTCTCGCTCAATATATATTTCACCAGAAAAAGGAATTAGACGTGTTCCGGCACTTTCGTCTTCCGGATTATTTACGGCTTTCAGCTCTTCGCTCTGACCTTCAGGATAATTTTTTATTGTTACTTTCAATGGATTAAGAACGGCCATTACACGTTTGGCACGTTTATTTAAATCTTCACGCACACTATGTTCGAGCATAGCGACATCAATAACATTATTTCTTTTGGCAATACCAATGCGGTCGGAAAAAGCACGAAGAGATTCAGGCGTGTATCCACGACGACGCATACCCGAAATTGTAGGCATGCGAGGATCGTCCCAACCATTGACTAGTTTTTCTTGCACTAATTCCAATAATTTACGTTTGCTCATCACCGTATAGCTCAGGTTTAAACGTGCAAACTCTATTTGTTGTGGACGATAAACCTCAGACTCATCTAAATACCAATTGTATAGTGGGCGGTGATTCTCAAACTCTAAAGTACAGAGTGAGTGTGTTATTTTTTCTATGCTGTCTTCTAATCCATGCGCCCAATCGTACATTGGATAAATACACCAGGTATTTCCGGTACGATGATGGTGAGCGTGACGAATACGATACATAGCAGGATCGCGCATTTGCATATTGGGCGAATCCAGACTAATTTTCGCACGTAAAGTTTTGCTTCCATCAGGAAATTCACCCGCTTTCATACGCGTAAATAAGTCTATATTTTCTTCGATACTTCTATCGCGAAAAGGACTTGGTTGAGCTGGAACGGAAGGAGTTCCACGCAAGGCAGAGGTTTCTTCAGAACTTAAATCACACACATAGGCTTTTCCTTTTTTGATTAACTCAATCGCAAAATTGTACATTTGATCGAAATAATCGGAAGCGAAATATAAGCGATCACCCCAATCAAATCCAAGCCATTTTAGATCTTCTATGATGGAATCAACATATTCAACTTCTTCTTTGGTTGGATTGGTATCATCAAAGCGAAGATTACAAAGCCCATTATATTTTTCGGCAATGCCAAAGTTTAAACAGATCGATTTAGCATGACCAATATGTAAATATCCATTTGGTTCAGGAGGAAAACGGGTGTGAACACTGCTTTCGTTTTTACCGTTTTTTATATCGTTTTCAATGATTTGTTCAATAAAATTTAAGGAAGCCTTGTTTTCTTCCTGAAGATTTTCATTCCTGTTTTCCATAAATACCAAATAATTTTAAAATGCAAAATTAACACAATAATTGAAGTTAAAGCCTAGTGATTTGGGGTTTTAGATAAAAGAAAGCTTATTTTAGTGAGAAGGATGAATTTTTCATTTCTCAATACAGGATTCCAATTCGCGAAGCCGATGAACAAATAGTTTAACCACCGCTTAAAAAGCGGTATATTTGGTAATTATTATCCTAAAGAGAAACCGTATATGAGTGAATCGATTGAGAAGTCGTACAGAGAATTAGTTGAATTAAAATACCAACTTTATAACAGTCTTTTTTTAACCTTACCACTTGATGCTGTTGAGCAAACGGGATTGTTATTGCCTTTATTGCAAGAAGCTTGTATTTGGGGTTATGATAAAGGAGATTCGCCAACCGCCATCTTGAATAATTTCTTTAAAAAGCATAAAAGGGATTTTAGTGAAAAGGATAAGATCACTTTTCTTTTTAAAAGTATTCAATATATAGAAAGACAAATTGTATTAATTGATGCCTTGGAAGAGGCGGCCTATTCTAAAATACATCGGGTTGCTAACTCTAACGCTTGGGAACAGATTAGCGAAAAAGTAAAAAGCCGGAATTTAGATGCTGAGTTGAAGGATTTGTTGGATGGTTTTGGAATCCGATTGGTTCTTACTGCTCATCCAACGCAGTTTTATACTGGATCTGTTTTGGCTATCTCTAACGATTTAACTGAAGCTATTTGTCAGGGCGATGTTTCTATGGCTCGCGATTTATTGCAGCAATTGGGAAGAACACCCTTTTATCGCAAGGAAAAACCTTCTGTTTATAAAGAAGCCTTGTCGTTGATTTGGTATCTAAGTAATATTTTTTATCCCGCCGCAGGGGAGATACTGGATAAAATCAGTCAAAGTTTTTCGGAAGATATTATTAAAAATAATCAGCTTATTTCACTTGGTTTTTGGCCGGGAGGCGATAGGGACGGAAATCCTTTTGTAACTATTAATACCACAAGAGAAGTAGCTAAACGATTGCGTTTTTCAGTACTGACCAGTTATTATCAGGAACTTAAAACACTTAAACGTCGTCTTAGTTTTGTCGGTGTATATGAAATTATAAACCATCTGGATGATTTATTTCACGCTGAATTAACCCATTCAAATGTTGACAAAAAGATTGAATTAGAATATCTTTTATCAAAGTTGGATGAAATAGAAAACATATTAATAAATGAACACCAAAGCTTATTTTTAGATTTAGTGATCTCGTTTAAAAGAAAAATAAACCTCTTTGGTTTTTATTTTGCAAGCATAGATATTCGTCAGGATAACAGAGTAATAAGCAAGGCTTTTGAGGAAGTTATCGCTGTTAATCCTACGCTTTTCCCTGCTGATTTGTTTAAATTAAGCGAAGAAGATCAATTGAATTTATTGTTAAATATAACAGGCCGCATAGATACTTCTAAATATGAAAACCCTCTGACAAAAGATACATTGGAATCGTTTGGCGTCATAAAGGAAATACAAAAGATGAATGGCGAACTCGGAGCTCATCGATATATTATCAGTAATTGTCGTGGCCCTGTAGATATGGCGAAAGTAATTGCTTTGGCGCGTTTATGCGGTTGGGGTGATTCACCATTGACTATTGATATTGTTCCTCTTTTTGAAACTGTTGATGATCTTAAAGATGCGGGCAAATCAATGGATTTGATCTATAAGAATCCTACTTATAAACAACATCTTTTTAATCGAAAAAAGCGTCAGACCGTTATGTTGGGTTTTTCCGACGGAACAAAAGATGGTGGTTACCTTAAGGCGAATTGGTCTATTTATAGAGCTAAAGAAGAAGTCACGAAAATATCGAGAGAAAGCGATGTAGAGGTTGTGTTTTTTGATGGTCGTGGTGGGCCACCGGCCAGAGGAGGAGGAAATTCTCACTTGTTTTATTCTGCTTTAGGAAAGACTATAGAAAGCAAACAAATTCAAATTACCGTACAAGGCCAAACCATTAGTTCTCATTACGGAATTAAAGAGGCCGCTGTTCATAATTTGGGTTATTTGTTAAAAGCGGGTATTGAAAACAATCTTTTTAATAAACTTTCTTCCCATTTAAAT
Organism: Bacteroidales bacterium; assembly: GCA_021158405.1. Taxonomy (GTDB): domain Bacteria; phylum Bacteroidota; class Bacteroidia; order Bacteroidales; family UBA12170; genus UBA12170. The sequence continues at coordinate 3,646 of JAGGUP010000165.1, read as the reverse complement.
GAAAATCAACGCACTTTAATGGAGGAAATTTCTGAAAGGAGTTATTTAAAATATGAAGCCTTGAAAAGTCATAAGTTATTTATGCCTTTTTTAGAGGAAAGAAGTACGTTAAAATATTATGGCTTAGCGAATATTGGAAGCCGTCCTTCAAAAAGAGGGGCCGGGAAAAAATTAAAGTTTGAAGATTTAAGAGCAATTCCTTTTGTTGGCGCCTGGAGTCAGTTGAAACAAAATGTACCTGGTTTTTATGGTGTGGGAACGGCTTTGAAAGAACAAGAAGAAAAGGGTAATTTACAAGCGTGTATCGATTTGTATCGATCTTCCACATTTTTCAAAGCTTTACTGGACAATAGCATGCAAAGCATGAGTAAAACTAATTTTAGTATTACTCAATATATGAAAAATGATCCCAGATTTGGTGAATTTTGGAAGTTGATTCATGAGGAGTTTTTACTGAGTAAAGAAATGGTTTTGAGAGTTTCCGGCTATCAGGATTTACTGGAAGATAATCCACGCAGCCGGATGAGTATTCGATTAAGAGAAAATGTTGTTTTGCCGCTTTTAACTATTCAACAATATGCGTTAATTGAAATTCAAAAAGCACAGGAATCAGGGAATAAGGAATTTTTAGAGTCTTATGAACGTATGGTTATGAGATCGCTTTTTGGGAATATTAATGCAAGTAGGAATTCGGTTTAAAAAGTTAAGTGTTTGAGCAGGTGAGAAGTTTGAAAAGTTTCTGTTTCCTTAAATTGAAAGAATACTATTGCCTTTTTCTCATTCAGCTTGTAATTGTTCGATCGGAATCCATATTTAAGGTTGGATTATTTTCACCATTCTTTCTTGATAGAATTAAATTTTTCTGATTGGTTTAGATAAAAAAAATTGTGTGAGAGCACAAAGAAATAGAATCGAATAGGAGAGGCGATTATCGAGTATTTGTGCATTGGTAAATGCAAACAAATAAACAAGATTTCCTGTCAGAATTATAATACAAAATAAACCAAAAACCTTTTTCATTATCTTAAGATTTCAAAAGGAATTTTTTCTGTTTAGCAATTAAATAGAACCCAATAAAACCCACTAACAAAGAAGGAATCACTAGATATTCCGAATTCGCATTGCTGAATACCAGACTGTTTAAAGAAACAACTCCCACAAAAGCAAGGATCAGAGTTATTCGAATATGGTATTTGACATCAAATTTGGACCACTTAACTAAGGCCATAAAATTGATTGTAGCGATAAAAATACTCATTGTCTCAGCAAAATTAAGTGTCAGAACCATTTGTATGCTTGCATCGTTGTATTTTGATAAACTCTGAAAGATTACATATCCTAATAAGACTAGCATTAAGATAATATTGAATAAGTGTGTTTTCATAGAAAAATTATTTGCACTATATTTAAAAACAGGTTAAATTTACAATTGTTTATCTGATTTACAAGCTTAACTGTACTACAAGACCCTCGGCTCTGCATTTAAAAAACGCCCTTCGCTATTTTTTGGATATTATCTGATTTTCCCATCGTATAAAAATGCAGAACGGGAACTCCAGCGGCAATAAGTTCTTTGCTTTGGGCAATACTCCACGCTATTCCTAATTCATAAATAGAATTTTTAGATTTGCATTTTTGGACTTCCTTGGCCAATTCTTGTGGAATATCCACATGAAAAGTCTGGGGCAATGCCACCAATTGATTTTTTGTAGATAAGGGTTTTAAGCCTGGAATAATGGGTACATTAATTCCTGCGGCTCTACAGCTTTTTACAAACTCAAAATATTTAGAATTGTCGAAAAACATTTGAGTAACAATGTATTCTGCACCCGCATCTACTTTGGCTTTTAGATTGATTAAATCGCTTTCTAAGTTTGGTGCTTCCGGATGTTTTTCAGGATATCCTGCTACACCAATACAAAAATCAGTTGGATGAGGATTTTCCAAACCGTCTTCCAAATAAATACCTTTATTTAAATTACTGACTTGTTTTACCAAATCAACTGCAAATCCATTACCTTCCGGGTCGGGAATAAAATATTTTTGAGTAGCCGGAGGATCGCCTCGCAAAAGCAAGAGGTTATCAATACCAAGAAAATGTAAATCGATAAGTGCATTTTCGGTGATTTCTTTCTTAAATCCACCACAGATTAAATGAGGAACAACATCGATACCGGTTTTGTACTGAATGGCAGCTGAAATCCCAACAGTTCCAGGGCGTTTACGTATAGTTCTTTTTTTTAAAAGGCCTCCGGGTTGTTTTTCATATATATTTTCTTCTTGATGATAGGTGATGTTTATAAAAGCAGGATTAAAATCGAGTAAGGGGTTTATTTTGTCTTCAATATGACTAAATTGTTCTCCTTTTAACGGAGGCAATAGTTCAAAAGAAAACAATGTTTTTGTGGCTCTTTGAATATGATCGGTAACTTTCATTTTTTTTGTTTTTAACAGTTATGACTAAGGAGGCTTTTAGCCCTTTCTATAGAGATGTTTTTACGTTGGGCATAATCGATCAATTGATCTTCAGCTACTCTTCCAACATTAAAATATTGACTTTTTGGGTGAGAAAAGTAAAACCCGGAAACACTAGATGGAGGGTACATAGCGTAGTTTTCGGTAAGATAAACGTTGATATTTTTCTCCACTTCAAGCAAATCGAATAATTCTTTTTTCTCGGAATGTTCCGGACAAGCCGGATAACCGGGGGCAGGGCGAATACCGCGGTATTTTTCTTTTATTATGGAAGGAATATCTGCAATTTGCTCATTTGAATATCCCCAATATTGTGAGCGCACCTGATAATGTAAAAATTCTGCTAAAGCTTCAGCTAATCGATCAGCCAAAACTTTTACCATGATGCTGTTATAATCGTCGTTCTCATCAATATACTTTTGACTAAGCGCATCGGCGCCCGATCCTGTACTTACTACAAAAGCACCTAAATAATCTGTTTTTTCCTCTTCTAATGGAAGTATAAAATCAGCTAAAGAAAGGTTTGGTATATTAGCCTCTTTTTCCTCTTGATTTCGTAGAAATTGAAAATTAGTCAGTGGTTTTTTACGCTTTACATCTTCAAAAACAGTAATTGTTTCCTGAATTTTATGAGCAGGGAAAAGGCCATAAACTGCTTTTGGTTTTATACGGATGTCTTTTTCCATTTGATCCAGAATAATTTGTCCGTCTTCCCATAGTTTGCGAGCTTCTACACCTTTTATAGGATCATCAAAAATAGCAGGATATTTTCCTCTTATTTTCCAGGCATGGAAAAAGAAAGTCCAATCAATCCATGGCCTTATTTCTGCAAGCGAATAATCTTTTACTTGAACTCCCAATTGTTTAGGTTTAATAATTTCGGCCGTATCTGCTTGAATTTGAAATCTGTTTTTACGTGCAGCCTCTAAACTAAGCATTTTCTTACTTTGTTTAGTTAATGCATGTTTCTGACGAAGCTGCTCGTATTGATCTTTAATTTCCTTCTGAAATTGTTCTTTTTTATCAGGTGAAATCAATCGACTTGTTATCTGCACACTTCTGGACGCATCTCGCACATGAATAACTGCATTTTGATAAGCAGGTGCAATTTTTACAGCGGTATGAATTTCGGAAGTGGTTGCGCCTCCAATTAAGATAGGAATATTAAGTT
>JAGGUP010000152.1 GCA_021158405.1 Bacteroidales bacterium | reverse complement strand
TCAAAAGAAAAAGGAAGCTTTCTTTGATCGATAATTTGAATGCTCTTCGTGTCCTTCGGATCCACCCAAATGCTTCGATAATGTTTGCCATTTACGTTCATAGATTAATCAGGATAGAGTAAGTATTGTTTTCTTTTAAGTTTAAAAGTGATCAATTCCGGTTCCCAACTACTACGAATTTCATTTTCTGACAAACCCGCTTTGATTTGCTCTTGTAATTTATTGTTCCCGGCAAGTAGATTAAAAAAATCAGTAAAGAATTGATTCTTATTAGGATAAGTAGAGTAGAAGTCGATGAGATAGTGAAGATTTAGTTTGTTTGGTCTATTTTGTTTTTTTGAAAATTCACGCAAATCAACTCCATAACAAATTTGATTTTCGGATTTTGGATGAAGGCTTTTTCCAACAATACTTTGAGGCTGAAAAGAGAAATCTTTTATTTGTGCTTCAGGATAGCCAATCACTTCAAATGGAAATTCCGTTCCGCGTCCAATGCTAATGGCTGTTCCTTCAAAAAAGCAAAGCGATGGATACAAGGCTATTGCATTGTCATTTGGAAGATTAGGAGAAGGCGATATTGGGATTTGATAAATCATTTGATGTGTATAATTCTTAATTGGAATAATATGAACAGTACATTGAAGTTGATTTTGCAACCAGCCTTCTCCATTGATCATCAAAGCCATTTCTCCTAAAGTCATTCCATGCACTACCGGAATTGGTAATAGTCCAACAAAAGATTTGAATTCTTTCTCCAAAATGGGTCCGTCAATATAGTTTGCATTTGGATTTGGTCGATCTAAAATTAAAAGTGGAATATTATTTTCGGCGCAAGCCTCCATAACATAAGCAAGTGTAGAAATATAAGTGTAGAATCTGACGCCAACATCCTGAATATCAAAAATCACAAGATCAATTCCTTGTAAATTATCAGCTGTAGGTTTTTTGGTTTTTCCATGAAGTGAAAGAAGAGGTAATCCCGTTATTGTATCAATTCCATTACTAATAACAGCTCCGGCTTCAGATTCTCCACGAAATCCGTGTTCCGGAGCAAATACTTTTTGAATATTAAATCCGGCATTTAATAAAGAATCAACCAAATGAACAGAACCAATACGACTGGTTTGGTTGGCAACAATGCCTAAGTGCTTTCCTTCCAAAAAGGGAAAATACAGATTGGTTTGATCGGCAGCAGGTAGGGGAGATTGTGCTTGCAAAAAAACCGATATGTAGAGTAAAACGAAGATGAATTGAAATTTCTTGCCAAGCATAAACTTAGAATTGATATTTTTGTAACAAAAATACGCATTTTAGCGAATTGCTTATCAATTTAAAAATTACGCTTTGAACACTGAACTCTATATTGCAAGGCATCTGATTCAAAAGCAATCGCATAATTTTTCGCGACCGATTATTCGTATATCTATTTTAAGCGTAGTCTTGGGTTTGGCGGTGATGTTGTTGTCAGTATCTATCGTTACTGGTTTTAAAAAGGAAGTCAGGGAAAAAGTAACAGGTTTTGCAGGGCATATTCAAATAAGTAAATACGATTCCAATTCCTCTTTTGAAACGTTGCCCATTGTTTTTAGCGATTCATTAAGGCAAGGATTAGAAGAGATAAAAGGCATCAAACATGTGCAATCCGTAGCTACCAAAGCCGGAATAATGCAAGCCAAAGAAGATATACTTGGTATTGTTTTAAAAGGAGTAGGCGATGATTTTGACGCCACTTTTTTTGCACAAAACCTTTTGGAAGGTCATTTTCCTAATATAAAGGCGGATAAGATTTCTAATGAGATTCTCATTTCAAAAAAGATAGCCGATCAATTGCAATTGGACTTAAAAGATACGGTTAGAGTGTATTTTATAAACAATACAGAAACAAACACACGAGGAAGAAGATTGTTTGTCAGCGGAATTTATGAGACTAGTTTAGAGGAATTTGATGAAAGCTTTGTATTGGCAGATCAGCGACATGTGCAAAGATTGAATAATTGGACGGATGATCAGGTGAGCACAATCGAGATTTTTGTTAAAGATTTTGATCAAATGGAAGCAATTACAGAATTAGTGTATTCAAAGCTCGATTATAATCTAACCGCCAGCAATGCAAAAGACCGATTCCCACAAATATTTGATTGGTTGGCATTGCAAGATATCAATGTCGTGGTTATTTTGGCTTTGATGCTTTTGATTTCTTCTGTAAGCATGATTTCCACCTTATTGGTACTTATTTTGGAAAGAACAACCACTATAGGCGTCTTAAAAGCGCTTGGTGCTCAAAATGTTAGTATACGTAAAATTTTCCTTTATCAAGCAGTTTACATAATTGTAAGAGGTTTGTTTTGGGGCAATTTGCTTGGTATTGGATTAGCGGTGTTGCAAAAATATTTCGGTTTGATAAAACTCGATCAAGCCAACTATTATATGTCGGAAGTTCCTATAAATTTAGCTGTATTGCCTTTGCTTGGAGTGAATGCATTGACTCTGATTATCATCCTTTTATTCCTTTTGATTCCCTCTTTTGTAGTTTCAAAAATCAATCCGGTAGCTGCTATTCGCTATGAGTAAATTTCGGGGAAACCCTGAAAAAGCAAGGCTTCTGTAAATAAATCTTTAATTTCGTTTGGAATAGTGAAGGAAATAGTTTTATCTTTGCAGCCTCAAACGAGACAGTTCTTTAAAACTTAAAAATATATTGCGGGGTGGAGCAGAGGTAGCTCGTTGGGCTCATAACCCAAAGGTCATAGGTTCGAATCCTGTCCCCGCTACTACTAAACGCTAACAAACTGATAATCAGTATAGTTAGCATATCAACAGGTAACTTTCGGCACAAAACGGGCACAGTTTTGTACGAAAGTTATCTTTTTTTATACCCCATCAAAATTGTGGACAAATGCCGGGGGGCGTGCTACAAAACTTTGAAAGATGGAAAAGTATAAAGCACCAAAACTCGATGACGCTGGAGGAGATATTTCTAAACGCTGGAGAGTCCAATATCATTTTAGAAATCCTGACACTAATAAATTTGAACGTTTTCAAGTGACAGTGTTAAGTAGATTGAGAACTAAATCTAGCAGGTATATCAAGGCTAGAGAGTTAATGAATGAAATTAAGATTAAGCTTAAAAAAGGGTGGTCTCCGTATGAGGAGAAAGATCCTGAGTTTAGTACAATAATCGGCGCAATTGAGCAGGTGTTAATTCTAAAGCAACGTACTACTCGCCCAGTTACATATAGGACTTATAAGAATCTTGTCAATCCTTTTATTGCTTGGCTTAAGGATAAAAAAC
>JAGGUP010000029.1 GCA_021158405.1 Bacteroidales bacterium | reverse complement strand
GTAGCTCATTTGGTAGAGCGAAAGCCTTCCAAGCTTTAGGTGGCGAGTTCGAGCCTCGTCTCCCGCTCAATTCAGCCGATGTAGCTCAGTGGTAGAGCGCTTCCTTGGTAAGGAAGAGGTCACGAGTCCGACTCTCGTCATTGGCTCAATTTTAGAAACTTATAAATTTAATTTCATTAATAATTATTTTTTTTGATATGGCTAAAGAAAAATTTGACAGGTCAAAAGCTCACGTGAACATTGGTACAATTGGTCACGTTGACCACGGGAAAACAACATTAACAGCTGCTATTACTACTTGTTTGGCAGTTAAAGGATTTGCGGAAGTAAAATCTTTCGATTCTATTGATAATGCTCCTGAAGAAAGAGAAAGAGGTATTACAATTAATACGGCTCATGTTGAGTATAATACAGATACTCGTCACTATGCACACGTTGACTGTCCAGGTCACGCGGATTATGTAAAGAACATGGTTACTGGTGCTGCTCAAATGGATGGTGCTATTATCGTAGTTGCTGCAACTGACGGACCTATGCCTCAAACTCGTGAACACATCCTATTGGCTCGTCAGGTTGGTGTTCCACGTTTGGTTGTATTCATGAATAAAGTAGATATGGTTGATGATGAGGAATTGTTAGAACTCGTTGAGATGGAAATCAGAGAATTATTGGATTTCTATAAATTCGATGGTGATAATACTCCAGTTATCCAAGGATCTGCTCTAGGTGCGTTGAATGGAGAAGCTAAATGGGTTGAAAAGATTTATGAATTGATGGAAGCTTGTGACACATGGATTCCATTACCAGAACGTGATAAAGATAAACCATTCTTGATGCCAATCGAGGATGTATTCTCAATCACAGGTCGTGGTACTGTTGCAACAGGAAGAATTGAAACAGGGGTTATCAACACAAGTGATCCTGTTGATATTATCGGCATGGGTGCTGAGAAATTAAAATCAGTTGTTACCGGTGTTGAAATGTTTCGTAAAATTTTGGATCAAGGTATGGCCGGCGATAATGCAGGTTTATTATTACGTGGTATTGACAAAGATCAAATCCGCCGTGGAATGGTTATTTGCAAGCCAGGCAGTGTTACTCCCCACGATCACTTTAAGGCTGAAGTTTATATCCTTAAGAAAGAAGAAGGTGGACGTCATACTCCATTCCATAACAAATATCGTCCTCAGTTCTATTTTAGAACAACAGACGTTACTGGCGAAATTATGCTTCCAGAAGGTATTGAAATGGTTTTACCAGGCGATAACCTTACAGTTGAGGTTCGCTTGATTCAAGCTATTGCAATGAACCAAGGCTTACGTTTTGCTATCCGTGAAGGTGGTAGAACAGTTGGTGCTGGTCAGGTGACAGAAATGGTACAAGACTAAGCTGTTTAAAAAAGTGAGATTAAGTTTGATATATAGTAAGAGTGCTTTTAAGTGCTCTTGCTAGCCATATCAAATAAATCAGATACGGGTGTAGCTCAGTTGGTAGAGCTCTGGTCTCCAAAACCAGGAGTCGTGGGTTCGAGTCCTACCACCCGTGCTAATAAATTTAATACATATACAAATGGGCATAATTAAATATTCAAAAGAATCTTATGACGAACTAGTAAATAAGGTTTCGTGGCCTACTTGGAATGAACTCCAAAATAGTGCAATTGTTGTATCCATTGCTTCCCTAATAATCGCCTTGGTGGTTTTTTTGATGGATATTAGCTTTGAGAACATATTAAACACGTTTTATAAGCTTTTAAACTAAGCATTATTATCAATAATAATTTCGTTGATATTATTTCTTATTTTTTTGATTTAATTAAGTATGAGTGAGACAGTGAAAAAATGGTATGTAGTACGGGCCGTTAGCGGTAAGGAAAAGAAGGTGAAAGAATATATGGAGAGTGAAATACGCCGTCTTAACATCCAGGATAACATTTCGCAAATACTTATCCCAACAGAAAAAGTATATCAGGTACGCAGTGGAAAAAAGATCGTTAAAGAACGGAATTTCTTTCCTGGTTATGTTTTAATCGAAGTTACTTCCTTAGTAGGGGAGATTCAACACATGATCAAAGGCATACCAAATGTGATAGGCTTTTTGGGAACTAAAGGTAATCCCGATCCCATACGTCCTGCTGAAGTTAAGAGAATCTTAGGTAAAGTGGATGAGCTTGGTGAACAAGGTGAAGAATTTAGTGTTCCTTTTATTGTAGGTGAAACAGTTACGGTGATCGATGGTCCCTTTAACAGTTTTGCTGGAGTTATTGAGGAAATTAATGAAGAGAAAAGAAAACTTAAAGTGATGGTGAAGATTTTCGGTAGAAAAACGCCGCTTGAACTTGGGTTTATGCAAGTTGCTAAGGAATAAGAATCAATATATTTTTTAATCAATATAGAAAATCTACTTTAAGATGGCTAAAGAAATCAGTGGATTAATAAAGTTGCAAATTAAAGGAGGTGCTGCTAACCCATCACCACCCGTTGGACCTGCATTAGGTTCAAAAGGGGTGAATATTATGGAGTTTTGTAAGCAATTTAATTCGCGGACACAAGAAATGGCTGGAAAAGTTATTCCGGTTATTATTACTGTGTTTAAGGATAAATCGTTTGAATTTATTCTCAAAACTCCTCCTGTTGCTGTACAAATTATGGAAGTTACTAAAATTAAGAAGGGTTCACCCGAACCTAACCGCGTAAAAGTAGCCTCTATTAGTTGGGATCAGATTCGTGCAATTGCTGAAGGTAAAATGGTTGACATGAATGCCTTCGAAATTGAATCTGCAATGCGTATGGTTGCTGGTACTGCTCGCAGTATGGGTGTAAAGGTTAGTGGTAAGAGTCCATTTGCCGTAAACTAATATCGTTCGTTCGGTATTGAACATTTTAAAATTAAATAAAAATGGGTAAAATCACAAAGAAAAGAAAAGAGGCTTTAGCGAAACTTGATCGTGAGAAGGTTTATTCTTTAGCAGAAGCAGCTAGTCTTGTAAAAGAAATTACAACGGCAAAGTTTGATGCTTCTGTTGATGTTGACATTCGCTTAGGTGTTGACCCCCGGAAAGCAAACCAAATGGTGCGTGGAACGGTTGCATTACCTCACGGAACTGGTAAAACAGTTCGTGTTTTGGTTTTGTGTACACCAGACAAAGAAGAAGAAGCTAAGGCAGCCGGAGCTGATTATGTTGGATTAGACGAATACGTTGCCAAGATTAAAAGCGGTTGGACGGATATCGATGTGGTGATTACAATGCCTAGTGTGATGCCAAAAGTTGGTGCATTAGGTAGAATTCTTGGTCCTAGAGGCTTAATGCCAAATCCTAAAACCGGTACGGTGACTATGGAAGTTGGTAAAGCTGTTCAGGAAGTCAAGGCTGGTAAAATCGACTTTAGAGTTGATAAGTTTGGTATTATACATGCTGGTGTAGCAAAAGTATCTTTTGATGCTGATAAGATTGAAGATAATGCTTCGGAGTTGATTCAAACAATTGTCCGAATGAAACCTTCATCTTCGAAAGGTACCTATGTGAAAAGCATTTACTTGTCTAGTACTATGAGCCCGGGAATTCAAGTGGATCCTAAATCTATTACCTCATAACAATCGTTATCGAATTCGGTAAAACCTATAAAGGAGATTTATAGTATGAAGAAAGAAGAAAAAAGCCAATTAATTAGTTCATTAGAAGAAAAGCTCTCTAATAATCCACATGTCTATTTAACGGATATTTCTGGATTGGATGCTGAATCTACAAGCAATCTTAGACGTTTAGCTTTTAATAAGGGAATTAAATTGGTTGTAGTAAAAAACTCCTTACTTAAAAAAGCAATGGAGAAATCTAATAAGGACTTTGAACCTTTATTTAAGGTTTTAAAAGGAGGAACTTCACTTATGTTTTCTGATGTTGGAAATGCTCCAGCAAAAATGATAAAAGAATTCAGAAAGAAAAGTGATAAACCTATCTTTAAAGGTGCTTATGTAGAAGAGTCTATCTATATTGGAGACAATGAATTAGATATGTTAGTCAGTATCAAGTCGAAAGACGAACTTATTGGCGAACTTATCGGATTGTTACAATCTCCTGCCAAGAATGTTATTTCAGCCCTTCAATCGGGTGGAAATATTCTTTCAGGTGTGGTTAAAACTTTGTCGGAACGCTCCGCATAGATTGGACAGTATAATTTTAATAAATAATTTTTAGAAAACAATTTAAATACAATAGAAAATGGCAGATTTAAAAGCTTTTGCAGAACAATTGGTTAATTTAACTGTTAAAGAAGTAAATGAATTAGCTGGAATTTTGAAAGAAGAATATGGTATCGAGCCTGCTGCTGCTGCAGCTGCAGTTGCAGTGGCTGGTCCTGCTGATGTCATCGAGGAAGTGCAAACATCTTTTGATGTTATCTTGAAAGCAGCTGGTTCTTCAAAATTAGCAGTGGTTAAATTAGTTAAAGAATTAACTAGTTTAGGACTTAAAGAAGCTAAGGGATTAGTTGACAGTGCACCTGCTCCATTAAAAGAAGGTGTATCAAAAGACGAAGCTGAAGCCCTTAAAGCATCTTTAGAAGAGGCTGGAGCTGAAGTAGAAATCAAATAAGACTTTTAGTAGGTCAAACTACTTAAGTCATTGACGGAGAATAGATACAGCTGGTTAGCACCTGAGGTGTCTATTTTTCGTCGTATTATTCGGTCGTCTTTTTTCGTCAGTTAATTTAACCTTAAAAATTTTAAACCTTGGCAAATATAATTTCTGATAGAATCAGTTTTGCGTCGTCAAAAATACATGTTGACTACCCCGATTTTCTTGATATCCAATTAAAATCCTTCCAGGAATTTTTTCAATTGGAGACTAATCCGGAAAACCGTAGCCACGAAGGATTGTTCAAAGTATTTAGCGAGAACTTTCCCATTACAGATGCAAGAAATAATTTCGTTCTAGAATTCCTAGATTATTTTGTTGACCCCCCTAGATACTCCATGGATGAGTGTGTCTATAGAGGCTTAACATATAATGTCCCCTTAAAGGCCAAATTAAAGCTTTATTGTACCGATCCTGATCATGAGGATTTTGAAACTATTATTCAGGATGTCTATTTAGGAATGATTCCTTATATGACTCCTAAAGGTACTTTCATTGTCAATGGTGCAGAACGTGTAATTGTATCTCAGTTGCATCGTTCACCAGGTGTTTTCTTCGGACAACATCGTCATGCAAATGGTACTCAATTGTATTCTGCAAGAATTATTCCTTTCAAGGGCTCTTGGATGGAATTCTCTACGGATATTAATAATGTGATGTATGCTTACATCGATAGGAAGAAAAAACTTCCTGTAACAACACTTTTAAGAGCCATTGGTTTTGAAAGTGATAAAGATATTCTGGAAATATTTGACCTGGCTCAAGAGGTTAAAGTTTCCAAAACCGGTTTGAAAAAAGTTATTGGCCGTAAGTTAGCAGCTCGTGTAGTGCGCAAGTGGATCGAAGATTTTGTGGACGAAGATACCGGAGAAGTTGTATCTATTGAAAGAACCGATGTGCTAATCGAGAGAGAAGTAGAGTTAGAAAAAGAGCATATCGATCTAATTGTGGATGCCGGCATAAAAACTATATTCTTACATCGCGATGATGTAAGCAGTAAAGATTTTGCTATTATCTTCAATACTCTTAACAAGGATACAGCAAATAACGAAAAAGAGGCTGTAGAATATATCTATCGCCAATTACGTAATGCTGAGCCACCCGATGAGGAAACGGCTCGTGGTATTATCGACAAATTGTTCTTCTCAGATTCTCGTTACGATTTAGGTGAAGTTGGACGTTATCGTATCAACAAAAAACTCAATCAAAATACGAGTCTGGATGTAAGAGTTTTGACGAAAGAAGATATTATTTTTATTATAAAACATCTAATTAAGTTAGTTAATGCTAAAGCTGATGTAGATGATATAGATCACCTTAGTAATCGCCGGATTAGAACTGTAGGAGAACAACTTTATCAACAATTTGGTGTAGGTTTATCTCGTATGGCGCGTACCATTCGTGAACGTATGAATGTGCGTGATAATGAGGTGTTTACTCCTACTGATTTAATCAATGCGAAAACATTATCTTCCGTAATTAACTCCTTTTTTGGAACCAATCAGTTATCACAGTTTATGGATCAGACTAATCCTTTGTCTGAGATAACACATAAACGTCGTGTATCTGCTTTAGGTCCGGGAGGTTTATCTCGTGAGAGAGCTGGCTTTGAGGTTCGAGATGTTCACTATACGCACTATGGTCGTTTGTGTACTATTGAAACACCTGAAGGTCCAAATATTGGACTTATTTCTTCTCTTTGCGTTTATGCTAAGATCAATAAATTAGGCTTTATCGAAACTCCTTATTTAGAGGTGGATAAAGGACAAGCGAAAATAAATTCTAAACCTATTTATTTAAGCGCTGAAGAAGAAGAAAACAAGATTATTTGTCAGGCTACCACTCTTATGGAAGATGATGGCATGTTTATTAATGCTAAAGTAAAAGCTCGTTCTCTGGCCGATTATCCAATAATTGATAAGGAAAAAATTGATTTAATTGATAGTGCTCCTAATCAGATTGCATCTATTGCAGCTTCTTTAATTCCCTTTTTGGAACACGACGATGCAAACCGTGCTTTGATGGGATCGAATATGATGCGTCAAGCAGTTCCGTTGTTAAATACCGAAGCGCCAGTTGTTGGTACCGGAATTGAAGGTACTGTTGCTCGCGATAGTCGTGTTTTAATAAATGCCGAAGGTGATGGTGTTGTTGAATATGTTGATGCTCAGAAAATTACTATCCGTTATTCGCGCGATTATAATGAGCAATTGGTAAGTTTCGACGATGATTTGAAAACTTATAAGTTATCAAAATTCTTAAGAACCAACCAAAATACAATTGTTAACCTTCGTCCGATTGTTCGCAAAGGTGATAAAGTCGTAAAAGGTCAAGTGCTTTGTGAAGGTTATGGTACAAAAGCTGGTGAACTTGCTTTAGGAAGAAATTTAATGGTTGCCTTTATGCCTTGGAAAGGGTATAATTTTGAGGATGCTATTGTAATTTCTGAAAAAGTAGTTAAAGAAGATATCTTCACCTCTATTCATATCGAAGAATTTTCTTTAGACGTTCGTGAAACAAAACGTGGTCTGGAAGAATTAACAAGCGATATTCCTAATATAAGTACTGAGGCAACTAAAGATTTGGACGAAAACGGCATTATTCGTATTGGTGCAGAAATTAGTGCTAACGATATATTAATTGGTAAGATTACTCCAAAAGGAGAAAGTGATCCAACACCAGAAGAAAAATTATTACGTGCTATCTTTGGTGATAAAGCAGGTGATGTGAAAGATGCGTCTTTAAAAGCACCTCCTTCATTAATTGGAGTTGTTGTGGATAAGAAATTATTCACCAGAACAATGAAAGATCGTCGTGTTAAAGGAAAAGATAAAGAATTACTTCAATCACTTGATGATGATTTTAATAAAGATGTAGCTGAATTGAGATCGAAATTAGTTGATAAATTAACTGTTTTGGTTAGCGGTAAAACATCTCAAGGAGTTTACGACGGTTATAACGAAGTTCATATTCCGAAAAAAACCAAATTTACGCAGAAATTATTAACAGGTCTTGATTTCTTGACTATTAATCCTAATGGATGGACAACAGATGCTGTTAAAAATGGGCTGATTAATGATGTAATTAATAATTATTCTCTAAAATATAAAGAAAGACTCGGAGATCGAAATCGTAAAAAAGTTCAAGTAACTATTGGCGATGAACTGCCAACGGGTATTGTGAAAATGGCTAAAGTTTATGTTGCTAAAAAACGTAAATTAAAAGTAGGAGATAAAATGGCGGGTCGGCATGGTAATAAAGGTATTATTTCTCGAATTGTTCGGGAAGAAGATATGCCTTTCTTGGCAGATGGAACTCCAGTTGATATCGTGCTTAATCCATTGGGTGTGCCTTCACGGATGAACTTGGGTCAAATTTATGAAACAGTTTTAGGTTGGGCTGGAATTAAATTGGGCAAAAAATTTGCCACTCCAATTTTTGATGGTGCATCACTTGATCAAATCAATGATTATATGCGTGAAGCAGGTTTGCCTGAAAATGGTCGTGTTTATCTGCACGATGGAGGAACAGGAGAGCGTTTCGATCAACCTGCAACAGTAGGGTATATTTATATGATTAAGTTACATCATATGGTGGATGATAAGATGCATGCTCGTTCCATTGGTCCATACTCATTAATTACGCAACAACCTCTTGGCGGTAAAGCCCAGTTTGGTGGTCAGCGTTTTGGAGAGATGGAAGTTTGGGCTCTTGAAGCATTTGGAGCCGCAAATATTCTTCAGGAAGTTCTAACCGTTAAATCGGATGATGTGGTGGGTCGTGCAAAAGCTTATGAAGCTATTGTAAAAGGTGATCCTATGCCAAAACCTGGAATTCCTGAATCTTTCAATGTGTTAGTGCACGAATTGAAGGGTCTAGGTTTGAACATCACTTTTGATTAATAATATATTGGTTTCCCGAGAAATCGGGAAACTTTTTTACAATTTATAAAATTTGATTTATGGCTTTTAGAAGAGATACAAATCTTACACAAAACAGCTTTTCAAATATTACGATAAGTTTAGCCTCTCCAGAGCAGATTCTAGAGCAATCGAGTGGGGAAGTGCTAAAACCCGAAACCATCAATTATAGAACTTACAAGCCTGAGCGCGATGGTTTGTTCTGTGAGAGAATATTTGGGCCTGTAAAAGATTATGAATGCCATTGTGGTAAATACAAAAGAATTCGATACAAAGGAATCATTTGCGACCGATGTGGAGTGGAAGTTACAGAAAAGAAAGTTAGACGTGAAAGAATGGGACATATCAAATTGGTTGTTCCTGTTTCTCACATTTGGTTTTTCCGTTCATTGCCAAATAAAATTGGCGCTTTATTAGGTCTTCAATCCAAAAAGCTGGATACCATTATTTATTACGAACGTTATGTTGTAATTAATCCTGGTACTGCAAAAAATGCTGAGGGGGAGCCCTTGCAAAGGTTGGATTTCTTAACGGAAGAAGAATATTTTGATGTTCTTGATACACTTCCAGTTGAACAACAGCATCTTGATGATACTGATCCGGAAAAATTTGTTGCGAAAATGGGTGCAGAAGCCCTTTATGATTTGTTAGCGAATTTGGATTTAGATAAAGTTTCTTACGAACTGCGTCATAAAGCCAATACCGAAACATCGCAACAACGTAAACTGGATGCTTTAAAGCGTCTTCAAGTGTACGAATCTTTCCGCGATGCACAGAGCAGAATTGAAAACCGTCCGGAATGGATGATTGTGAAAGTGGTTCCTGTAATTCCACCGGAATTGCGCCCATTAGTGCCTCTCGATGGAGGCCGTTTTGCAACTTCCGATTTGAACGATTTATACCGTAGAGTTATTATTCGTAACAATCGTTTAAAGCGATTGATCGAGATAAAAGCACCTGATGTAATTATGCGTAACGAAAAACGTATGCTTCAGGAAGCTGTTGATTCCTTATTTGATAATTCGAGAAAAGCAAATGCTGTAAAGACTGATGGTAACCGTCCTTTAAAATCGCTAAGCGATAGTTTAAAAGGAAAGCAAGGTCGATTCCGTCAAAACCTCTTAGGTAAACGTGTAGATTATTCAGGTCGTTCTGTAATTGTTGTAGGTCCAAATCTTAAGCTTAATGAAATGGGCTTACCAAAAGGTATGGCTTCGGAATTGTTTAAGCCATTCATTATACGCAAATTAATGGAACGCGGCATTGTTAAAACGGTTAAATCAGCTAAAAAAATTGTCGACCGTAAAGATCCTGTCGTATGGGATATTTTAGAGAATATTTTAAAAGGACATCCGGTTTTACTTAACCGTGCACCAACTCTACACCGTCTGGGAATCCAAGCTTTTCAACCAAAATTGATTGAAGGTAAAGCTATGCAGCTTCACCCTTTAGCTTGTACTGGATTTAACGCCGACTTTGACGGTGACCAGATGGCTGTTCACGTACCATTAGGAAATGCGGCTGTGCTTGAAGCCCAAATGTTAATGCTGGCTTCTCACAATATCTTAAATCCAGCTAATGGAGCGCCAATTACAGTTCCTTCTCAGGATATGGTTTTAGGTCTGTATTACATGACCAAAGCACGTAAAAGTATTGAATCTCATCCTACTAAAGGTGAGGGATTTAAATTTTATGGTCCAGAGGAAGTTATCATTGCCTACAATGAAAAAGCAGTTGACTTACATGCCGTTATCTATGTTAAAGTAGATGATATGGTTGATGGTGAAGCTGTAAATCATACTGTTGAAACAACAGTTGGTCGTGTATTATTTAATCAGGTTGTTCCTGAAGGATATAAATATGTAAACGAATTGTTGACAAAACGTTCTTTAAGAGATATTATCAGCGACGTATTAAAAGTGGTTGGGACTGCTAAAACAGCGGCTTTCCTTGATGATATTAAATCTATGGGATTTAATATGGCTTTCACGGGAGGTTTATCTTTTAACTTGGGTGATGTTGTTATTCCTGAAGCTAAAAAAACTTTAATAGAAGAGGCAAATATAGAAGTAGATGAAGTAGTGAATAACTACAACATGGGATTCATTACCAATACAGAGCGTTACAATCAGATTATTGATATTTGGACACATACCAACTCGCATCTTACTCATACTTTGATGAATGAGATTTCCACCGATAGACAAGGGTTTAACCCCGTTTATATGATGCTTGATTCTGGAGCTCGTGGATCGAAAGAACAGATTCGGCAGTTATCAGGTATGCGAGGTTTGATGGCGAAGCCACAAAAATCAGGTGCTTCTGGAGGTGAAATTATCGAGAATCCAATTCTTTCTAACTTTAAAGAAGGTCTTTCCGTTCTTGAATACTTTATTTCAACACACGGTGCTCGTAAAGGTTTGGCCGATACAGCTCTTAAAACTGCCGATGCCGGTTATTTAACTCGTCGTTTGGTGGATGTTGCTCAGGATGTTATTATTTCGGAAGAAGATTGCGGTACACTTCGTGGTTTAACAGCTACAGCTTTAAAGAAAAATGAAGAAGTGGTTGAATCTCTATTCGATCGTATTTTGGGTCGTGTTTCTTTACACGATATTTATCATCCACGTACAAAGGAATTAATTATAGGTAGCGGACAAGAAATTAATGAGGAGTTAGCTCAATTAATTGAGGATTCTCCAATTGAAGCAGTTGAAATTAGATCTGTATTGACATGTGAAAGCAAGAAAGGTGTTTGTGCTAAGTGTTATGGTAGAAATTTGGCTTCTGGCCGAATGGTTCAAAAAGGGGAAGCTGTAGGTGTTATTGCGGCTCAATCTATTGGAGAGCCTGGTACTCAGTTAACATTACGTACTTTCCACGTCGGGGGTACCGCTTCAAATATTGCAATATCTTCACGTATTGAAGCTAAATATGTAGGAAAATTAAATATTGAAGAACTTCGTACTGTTGATTACGAAGATAAAGAAGGTAAAAAATATCAAATTGTTATTGGACGTTCTGCTGAAATGAAGGTTGTTGATGAAGGATCCGGAATTGCATTGTCGTCTGCTAATATTCCTTATGGAGCAAATCTGTATTTTAAAAATGGAGATGTAGTTTCAGCGGAAGATATTATTTGTGATTGGGATCCTTATAATGCCGTTGTTCTTTCTGAGGTGAAAGGTAAAGTTTCATTTGATAATATCGAGCAAGGTGTTACTTACCGTGTGGAATCAGATGAACAAACAGGATATCATGATAAAGTAATCATCGAGAATCGTTCTAAATCAATGAATCCGATCATTCATATTTTGAATTCAAAGGGTGAAATAGTGAAGAGTTACGATATTCCTGTGGGTGCTCACATTATTGTTGACGATAAGAAAAACATTAAAGCAGGTGATATTCTTGTTAAAATTCCACGTGCTACGGGACATGCTGGGGATATCACGGGTGGTCTTCCAAGAGTAACAGAATTGTTTGAAGCACGTAATCCTTCCGATCCTGCAAAAGTGGCAGAGATTGACGGTGTTGTTTCATTTGGTAAGAAATTGAAAAGAGGTAACCGTGAAGTAATTATTACTTCGAAAACAGGTGAAGAGAAAAAATACCTGATTTCTACTTCTAAGCAAATCTTGGCTCAGGAAAACGACTTTGTAAAAGCAGGAACAAGATTATCAGACGGAGCTATGACTCCAGCAGATATCTTGGCTATTAAAGGTCCTATGAAAGTTCAGGAATATATTGTTAATGAAGTTCAGGAAGTTTATCGCTTACAAGGTGTAAAAATCAATGATAAGCATTTTGAAACTATCGTTCGTCAAATGATGCGTAAAGTAGAGATTGATGATCCGGGAGACACTAAATTCTTAGAAAATGAGTTGATTAATCGGGTGGATTTCTTAGAAGAAAACGATGGTGTTTTTGGACAGAAAGTAGTTGAAGAACCAGGTGATTCTGAAAATTATGTTTCTGGTCAAATGATTACAGCTCGTAAACTTCGTGATGAAAATTCGGTATTGAAACGTAAAGATAAAGCACTCATTGTTGCGCGTGAAGCTCAGCCTGCTACAGGTCGTCAGATTTTACAGGGAATTACTAGAGCATCTCTACAAACGAAGAGCTTTATTTCTG
The DNA here is from genome assembly GCA_021158405.1 of Bacteroidales bacterium. Classification (GTDB taxonomy): domain Bacteria; phylum Bacteroidota; class Bacteroidia; order Bacteroidales; family UBA12170; genus UBA12170. The sequence goes on along the minus strand of JAGGUP010000029.1, from coordinate 71,527 downwards.
CTGCTTCTTTTCAGGAAACAACGAAAGTATTAACAAATGCAGCTATCAATGCTAAACGTGATTCGTTAAAAGGATTGAAAGAAAATGTAATTGTAGGTCACTTAATTCCTGCAGGAACGGGTTTACGCGAATACGAAAACTTAATTGTTGGATCAAAAGAAGAATATCAGTCTTTGATTGATTCTCGTGAAGAACTTACAGAGCAAATTTAAATATTGAGAACATGGCAGATCCATTAAAAGAGAATAAAGTTAATATTGAACTTAGTGATGAAATTGCGGAAGGAATTTATTCCAACTTGGCAATCATTACGCATTCACATGCCGAATTCGTTATTGATTTTGTTAAAATGATGCCTGGAGTACCGAAAGCAAAGGTAAAATCCCGAATTATTTTAACACCTGAACATGCGAAAAGGCTCTATAAGGCTTTGGCTGAAAACATTAAAAAGTTTGAAGCTATGAATGGCCCTATTAAAGAGTCGAAAGGCGATGGCGGAATTCCTTTTACGATGGGCGCGCCGACTGCTCAAGCCTAATAAAAAAAGCTGCTTTGTTTATTGAAGCAGCTTTTTTTTATTCTAAATTTTCAAAGTCTATTCTTGGTATAAATACCTTTTGATACTCTGTTTAGGTGTTTTCTCAAATTCTTTTTCACGCACTTCAATCTCTGCAATATGCAAGAATGTTGGCGAATGTTTATTCACCTCTTTTCGGTGTCCTTTAATTATTTTCTCTAAAGCTTCCGCACTTACCTTATCCAGTTTTGCTTTTTCTAGATTAGGATAAATAAGAGCCGTAAGCTTCTGGTTTCTCATAATCACTAAGGATTCCATAACATATGGCAAATCTGCTAGCTTGCTTTCAATCTCTTCAGGATAAATATTTTGTCCCGAAGGTCCTAAAAGCATATTTTTATTGCGACCTTTAATGTAAATATATCCGTCTTTATCAAGCTGACCTAGATCGCCTGATTTTAACCACCCATCTTCAGTAAAGCTGTTTTTAGTTGCTTCTTCATTTTTATAATAGCCATTCATTACATTTTCACCCTTAATCAAAATCTCTCCAATAATGTTTATTGGATCTGCAGAATCGATTTTAACCTCTATAGTATCAATTGGTTTACCACAAGAGCCTGCTCTGAAATCAGTCCAAGAAGCATAAGAAACCAAAGGCCCACACTCAGTTGTACCATATCCTATTGCAAATGGAAAGCCTATTTTCTTGAAAAAAGCTTCTGCTCTTGGGCAAAAGGGAGCTCCTCCGATGACCAATTCTTTAAATTTTCCTCCAAATGTCTCAGTTAGAGCAGCTAATATTTTTTTGTAAATCAAATTGTTTAATCCGGGAATCTTTAAAAGTATTTTCATTAGCGGCTTGCTAATTTGCGGAACCACGTTGTTTTTAAATATCTTTTCAATAATTAAAGGTACTGATAGAATCAAATCCGGTTTTATTTCACTAAAGGCATTCATTATTACATTTGGCGCAGGTGTTTTTGTTAGAAATGTGATATGGCATCCTTTAGAAAAAGGGAAAAGTAATTCAAAAGCCAAACCATAAGAATGTCCTAAGGGTAAGAACGATAGAATATTATCACCGGCTTTTAAAGGCATATTATTTCTGGCATATCGAATATTTGCGGCCAATGTGTTATGATTAAGCATTACGCCTTTCGAAAATCCAGTAGTTCCGGATGTATAACTTATTTCTGCCAGCTTATCGTTACTTACTTTAGCCAACTGAAAATCGTTTTCTTTCAATCCATTTGGATATTTAGACTTAAAATCATTTTCTAATTCATCAAGAATTTGTTGATGATTGCCTGTATTTTTGGCTAGAAGTTTTAATGATTCCAGCGAAAAAATGGCTTGTATGCTTTTAAATCCTTTAGCATCTACTTTGGGCCAAATAAAGTCAGAGATAAACAACAGTTTCGAATCAGAATGTTCTACAATATTGTATAAATCTTTAGGTGTAAAATCGGGTAGGATAGGAACAGCAATAGCTCCATAACCGATAACTGCAATAAAGTTTAAAGCCCAAGATGTTGAGTTTTTCCCGATTAATGCTATTTTATCGCCTTTTTTGATCCCTGCTTTTTCGAATAAAATATGATAAATAGCTATTTTTTCTGCTACATCTTTATACAAAAAAGTTTTACCATTATAATCGGATAGTGCTTTTTTATCCCAATTGAGGTTTATACTTTTCTCAAAATATTCGAGAAGGTTTTCTTTAATCATATTTATTTTTTTTATTCGTCAAAAATATGAATTTTAATATATTTATTTCATAAATGGATACGCAAATTTTTGTTTTATCTTTTTTAGAGAGGTATTTATCTTGCAATCTTTTGTAATTTTGCCACAAATTGTAAGACATGATTTTATCTTCTTTAAATGCTATTAGCCCTATCGATGGGCGCTACCGTTCTCAAAATGAGAATTTAAGCACCTATTTTTCTGAAAAAGGCTTGATACGTTATAGGGTTAGGGTAGAAATAGAATATTTTATTGCTTTATGTGAGTATCCGCTACCTCAATTACAAGATATTACCAAAGCACAGTTCGAACAATTAAGACAAATTTATTTGCAATTTTCTGAAAAAGATGCGGAGAAAATAAAAGAGATAGAAAGCACAACTAATCACGATGTAAAAGCAGTTGAGTATTTTATTAAAAGGCGATTCGATGGTTTAGGATTGTCTGATTATAAAGAGTTTATCCATTTTGGGCTTACCTCTCAGGATATTAACAATACCGCCACGCCTCTTTCATTGAAAGAAGGGTTTAGCAATGTAATTTTGCCAGAGATAAAGTTAGTTGTTTATGAATTAAAGCAGCGCGCAAAATCATGGAAGAAAATCCCTATGTTAGCACGCACTCATGGGCAACCAGCATCGCCAACTCGCTTAGGAAAAGAACTTTATGTTTTTGTGGAGCGTTTAGAAGCCCAGTTAAAAATGATTGATCGTATTCCTTTTGCTGCTAAATTTGGAGGAGCAACAGGAAATTTTAATGCCCATGCAGTAGCTTTTCCTTCAATAGATTGGGTTAATTTTGGTAATCGTTTTGTAAAAGAAAAACTCGGATTGTACCGTCTTCAAACAACCACTCAGATTGAGCATTACGATTATATGGCCGCTTTTTTTGATAATTTGAAACGTATAAATACTATTTTGATCGATTTAAATAGGGATGTTTGGACGTATGTCTCTATGGAGTATTTCAAGCAGAAAATTAAAAAGGGGGAAGTGGGCTCATCGGCCATGCCGCATAAAGTAAATCCAATTGATTTTGAAAATTCAGAAGGAAATCTGGGTTTGGCAAATGCTATTTTTGAACATTTATCAGCAAAGCTTCCTATTTCTCGTTTGCAACGCGATTTAACAGATTCAACGGTTACCAGAAATCTTGGAGTTCCATTGGCACACAGCTTATTAGCCTATAAATCTCTTCGAAAAGGTTTAGGAAAATTGATTTTGAACGAGGCTAAATTGGCAGATGATTTAGAAAAAAATTGGGCCGTAGTAGCAGAAGGTATACAAACTATTTTACGTAGGGAAAAATACCCAAATCCTTATGAAGCTTTAAAATCGCTAACGCGGACAAATGTCAAGATGAATAAAGAATCAATTCATGTATTTATTGATAATTTAAATGTTACTGATTCAGTTAAAATGGAATTGAAAGCGATTACTCCTTCTAATTATATCGGCATTTTAAGCTTATAAGCTCAAGGTTTTCATTCTTAGTTAAAGAAATTAATTTAATGAAGAAATTATTCAGATTATTTAAATATGTAATTCCTTACAAATGGAATTTGGTGGTTAGTGTTGTGTTTATGATGCTTACGGCTATTTTTTCCGTATCTACATTGGCACTTATAGCCCCATTTCTTAATCTACTTTTCGATCAGACTGAACTTGTTACAGAAGCTGTAGCCTGGGACCTGAACTTGAACTCTTTTTTGCACAATTTTAATTATTATATGAGTAATATTATTGTGGAGCAAGGAAAGCTAAATGCCCTCATGTTTGTTAGTGTATTGGTGATTTTCGCCACTCTTTTTAAGAATGTTTTCGATTATTCCACCAAATATTTTATGTTGCCCATTCGTGCAGGTGTTGTTAGAGATATCAGAAATAATTTGTATTATAAAATTCTAGCTCTTCCACTTGGATTTTTTTCCGAAGAACGAAAAGGAGATATTATCAGCCGCATGTCACAAGATGTTCAGGAAATTGAAGTTTCAATCATTCGATCCATTGAAATGCTTTTGCGCGATCCTATTTTAATCGTTGTTTATTTATTTGCGCTTTTCTCCATCAGTACTAACCTTACTTTTTTTGTTATTGTATTGTTGCCTTTAAGTGGACTCCTTATTGGAAGGATTGGGAAAACGCTTAGATCGACGTCTTTAAAAGGACAGGCAATGTTAGGCTTGATTATATCCAATGTGGAGGAAGCATTGGCCGGATTGAGAATTATTAAGGCTTTCAATGCTGAGAAGAAGATGAAGCAGCAATTTGAAAGTACAAATCAAAAATATACACGCTTGCTCTTGAGGGTTTTCCGTAGGCAGCAGATGGCCAGTCCTTTAAGTGAGTTTCTAGGAGTTACGGTTCTTGTAATTGTTTTATGGTATGGCGGAAAAATGGCTCTTGAAGGAACTGGAAATATAACTTCTTCAGGATTAATTGCTTACTTAGCAATTTTTTCTCAAATTATTAATCCTGCGAAATCGATCACAACGGCCTATTTTAATATACTAAAAGGTTTGGCTTCCGCCGACAGAGTAGATCAGATTTTGGAGGCAAAGATTAAAATTTTTGAAAAAGAGAATGCCGTTTCAAAAGATAATTTCGATCACTCGATAGCTTATAAAAATGTATCTTTTCGATATGATAAAGATAAAGTTTTGAAAAATGTCAGCCTAAATATTGAAAAAGGAAAAACTATAGCCATGGTAGGACGTTCAGGCTCTGGAAAATCTACTTTTGTTGATTTGCTTCCAAGATTTATTGATGTAATGGAAGGGGAGCTTATGATAGACGGCATTAATATCAAAGACTTAAAAATAAATTCATTACGACGATTGATGGGAATTGTAAGTCAGCAGTCTATTTTGTTCAATGATACGTTCTTTAATAATATTGCGTTTGGCATGGATGATGCTAAATCTGAGGATGTTATCACTGCTGCTAAAGTAGCAAATGCGCATGATTTTATTATGGAAACGCCCGGTGGATATCAAACAAATATTGGCGAAGGCGGAGGTAAACTTTCGGGAGGACAACGTCAACGTTTAAGTATTGCACGAGCCGTGTTAAAAAATCCACCAATCCTGATTCTTGACGAAGCCACTTCGGCACTCGATACCGAATCAGAGAAATTGGTTCAGGAGGCAATCATAAAACTAATGAAGAACCGTACTTCCATTGTTATTGCTCACCGTCTTTCTACTGTTAAGCATTCCGATCTTATAGTTGTTCTCGATAACGGACAAATTGTAGAACAAGGAACGCACGATGAATTGGTCAGCATTAAAGGTGGCGTCTATAAAAAACTACATAAACTTCAGATGTATTAATTTCTATTTATTTAGCTAGGTTATTTCCTGTAGATTACTTTCAGCTTTAGTTGATATAGATTGATTTGGAAATCTTTAATTTGCTTTTTGTAATCGAAAATTATTTTGAAACCATTGCAGGACGAAAGATTTTGATTCAAATTGAGACAAAAGCAGATAAAAAACTGCAGTTTACTTCCGTAAATGAGGGTTTTGAAGAAGATTGTAACGAAGAGTTGGGTCAAAAAATGAGTTTTGCAAAGGTTTCATTTCTTGAACGGTGGATAGTCGATAGAATAATGCAGCCCGCGGCTTTCTTTTCTTTGTAAAGCCATTTTTAAAACGAGATCAGCAACATTAATAAGATTACGCAATTCACAAATTTCAACTGAAATTATTGATATATCATATAGGTTTTCGGTTTCGTTATAAATTATATTTAACCTGTCGAGCGCTCGATTTAAACGCAAATTTGAACGGACTATGCCAACATAATTACTCATAATACTTTGTAATTCCTTTGTCGACTGTGTAATTAAAATCATTTCTTCATTTAAAACCACTCCTTCTGCATTCCAATCCGGAATATTCGATTGGTAATGGAGTGTTTTGTGTTTTTTTAAGGTATCGATACTGGCTCTGTGAGAGAATACTATGGATTCAAGTAAAGAATTGGAAGCTAATCGATTGGCACCATGTAATCCTGTTGAAGAACATTCGCCGGAAGCATATAAATTTTGTATTGAAGTTCGCCCACATTCATCCACTTTTATTCCGCCACAAGAGTAATGAGCACTTGGAACAACAGGAATCATTTCTTTGGTAAGATCAATTCCTGTACTTAAACATTTGGCATATATTTTTGGAAAATTAAGAATTAGACTGTTTGCATTTAAGTGCCTGCAATCTAAGTAAACACATTCCTCGCCACTGTTCTTTAATTCATTATCAATAGCTCGAGCAACAATATCGCGAGGAGCCAAAGAACCTCGCTCGTCATATTTGTCCATAAAGGTATTGCCGGAATGGTTTTTCAAGATTCCTCCAAAACCTCTAAGAGCTTCTGATATTAAAAAGGCAGGTTTTTCACCAGGATTATATAATGATGTTGGATGAAACTGAATAAATTCCATATTTTCGAGGACCCCTTTTGCACGATAAACCATTGCAATGCCATCCCCTGTAGCTATCTTGGGGTTGGTGGTTGAAAGATAAAGATTCCCAATTCCTCCGGTTGCTAACATGGTGGTCTTGGCTAAAATAGTGTGAATAATTCCGGTTTTTGGTTCTAAAACATAGGCTCCAAAACATTTAATATTTGTACTGAACAGTTTTATTTCTTCTCCTAAATGGTGTGGAGTAATCAAGTCGATCGTAAAATGATTTTGCCAAATTTCGATATTTGGATGTTTGTCTGCTTTATCAAGTAGCGCGCGTTCAATTTCTAATCCAGTACTGTCTTTATGATGTAAAACACGATATTCTGAATGTCCGCCTTCCTTACCTAAATTGTATTCTCCGTCTTTATTTCTATCAAAATTTGTTCCCCACTCAATCAATTCTTTTACCCGTTCGGTTGATTCTGTTATGGTCATTCGAACAATATTTTCATTTGACAAATAATCACCGGCGATCATGGTGTCTTGAATATGCTTGTTATAAGTATCTGGAGTATGCATCACAGCAGCAATTCCACCTTGGGCATATTTTGTGGCAGTATCATCGGCATCCGACTTTGTAACAATTAATACCTTTCCTTCTTCGGCAACTTTTAAAGCATAACTTAATCCTGCAATACCACTTCCTACTACTAAAAAATCAATATTTTTCCGCATGTTTAAAATATAACTTTATTTTTGAAACAGTTTTATTTTAGCAAATTTAAGCGATTTTATCCAATCAAAAACTTTCATTTTGCAAAGCTCTCAGAATATTAAATAAATAGATTGAATTTTAATTATTACAGTTTACTTTAGTCGAATGATTAGATTTGGAGAATCATTTCGCAACAGTAGTATTATTTTATGCTGCAGAGGTTTTAATGTGATAAAATCACACTTTTATAAAAGGCTAAAGGAATATAAAATACTGTTATTAAATTTGTTGCCTATTAATTTTGCAAACAGTAATTTTATCATTGAACACAAAATTTGATTAATGAAAATACTTTTTACCGGAAAAACTGATTTTAAATACAATCGGGTTAGAGTATTACTAGCTGGTTTAGATGAGATTGAGGATGTTGAAGTGATTTTTTTTCCGATAAAAAATCGTAAATCCTTCAATAAGCAAGCTTTTATTGAATTACAAAATAAAGTCGATTTTATATATATTCCACCATTTAGGCATCGGGATGTCAGGTTTATAAAAAAAATAAGTACAAAACCGGTGGTTTTTGATCCGCTCATTTCTAAATACCTGACCAAAGCAATTGATTACAAACATTATTGGAAGGCTCCAATAAAGTATTTTTTGGATAAAATCCCTTTTTCAAAATGCGATATTTTAATTGCAGATACACTGGAGCATAAGCGTTATTTTATAAATAAATTTAAAATCGGAGCTAAAAAAATAGCTGTTTTGCCAATAGGAGTGGATATTTCACAATTTCATAAGTTAGCACAAAAAGCAAAAAGTGATCAACTCTTTCACATTGGATTTTATGGAACGTTTGTGCCTCTGCAGGGAATACCGAAAATTATCGAAGTAGCAAATCGACTAAAAGAGAATACAACTATTGTTTTTGATATTATCGGTTCGGGTTATGATTATAAGAAATCGCTCAACTTGATTAAGAAGTATAATCTTAAGAATATCACTATGTTGGGGTGGAAAAATTATGATGATTTAAACAGCCTGCTCAATAAATTTGATGTTTGTCTGGGTATTTTTGGCGATTCGTTAAAAGCAGATTCTGTTGTTCCGAATAAGGTTTTTCATTATGCTTCTATGGGTAAATGCATAATTTCTAAGGATACACCCGGTATAAATGAAATTTTTACGCATAACGAAAACATCATTTTATGTGATAATTCTGCCGAGAAGATTGCCGAGCAAATCCTTTTGCTTAGTGAGAATCGTTCGAAAATTATTGAGATTGGGAAGAATGCTTCTGAATTAATCACCAAACAATACAATCATATCGAAATCGCAAAAAGATTTATTGCAATTTTAAACAACTATAAATCAGATAAATAAAAGTCTAGCAAAATTTCTTATCTTCTGTTTTTATTAGCAACAAGCTCCTCGTAAAGTTGTTTTGTTTTAAGGATCGTTTGATTTATGTTCAAATAGCTATCGATGCGTTTTTTCGCATTCCTACCCAGTCCTTCGCGAAGACTTTTATTCTCATAAAGCCTTAAAATGGCATTGCTTAATTCTTTTGGTTTTTTGGCTCTTGTAATAAGCCCGCTTTCCTCATTAATCACCAATTCTTTATTTCCAGGAATATCGCTAATGATAGGAGCTAGGCCTAAAGACATTGCTTCAATAACCGATTTTGTAATTGATTCCCCTTTTATGGATGACAAAACAAATACATCGCAAGCTGAAACAATATTCAATACGTTTTTTCGAAAACCTATGATATGTACTCTCTTTTTGCTTCCTCCTTTTTCAATAATACGAAGATTTTCTTTGGTATCCATATCGCGTCCAACCAATAGTAAATGGATGGGCAACTCTTTAGGCAAATTATTTATAGCCTTGAGCAAATAGGGAATCCCTTTCATTCGTCTGTTATTGGCTACATTTATCAAAAGGAAGGTGTCGGGAGCTAAGCCCAACTCTTTTTTAATACCGTAGGGTGGATAGTCAGCATACCAGTTTAAATTATGCCCTTTATTAATCGTAATCGTTTTATTCTTGTTAAATAATAATTGTTTTTGTATAAATTCCTCCACACCCATGGAATTGCAAAAAATCTTATCCACTCGTGGATGCAAAAATTTCAGATAGGAAAACGGATCGTACCAATGTATATTTCCGGCATAACCACGATATAAAACCACTTTAACTTTCAGTCCTTTTGAGGCTCGGATTCCCTTTACAATTGCCGGATTGTTAAATAAATGAACAATATCGATTTCTTTTTCAATAAGTGTTTCTCTTATTCTTTGGATTTCGGATTTATCAAATTTTTTCTTTGGATGAAAATCAATCACCTTGATGCCGACAGCTTCAAATTCCTTAACCAATTCAGCTTCTTTATAGGTCATGATATAAATTTGAAAACCCATTTTTGCCAGACCGATGAAAATTTCAGCTTCGGGGCGGGCCGTTATATAATTTCTGTAATCGCTAATTACTAATACTTTGATTGCCATTTATTTAACTTGAGGATAATGATTCCATGTTTAAGTGGATGCGAAGTTAAATCAAAAAAAAGTGACAGGCTTGTATTTGCGGGGAAATCTTTACTTTTGAAAATCAAATAAAATAGCAATGAGGCCTCAATTATTCGATTTTGATATTGTTTTAAGCAAAGCGCAAAAATATTGTGCATATCAAGAACGTTGTCAGTGGGAGTTAGAGAAGAAATTTAGAGATTGGCGGGTCGATGAAGAAATACAGGATGAGGTTATAGCCACGTTAATAGAACAAAACTTTATAAAAGAAGAACGATTTGCCATTCAGTTTGCCAGCGGTCGCTTTAGAATGAAACAATGGGGAAAATTGAAAATTAAAATCGAACTAAAAAAAAGACAAATCTCAAGTTACTCAATTAATAAAGCTTTGGAGACGATAGAAGAGGAAGAATATCGCTTAACTTTGCAAAAGCTTATTCTTAAAAAAGAAAAGGAAATTTTAGTGAAAAACGATTTTGAGAAAAAGCAAAAAATTGCCCAATATTTATATTCTAAAGGATATGAATCCGAATTGATTTGGGAGGTATTAAGCTGATTTACAATAAATAAGTTATAAGCATATGATAATAGCAGATGAATTAAAAGTTTTACGTGCTCGCGTAGAGGCTTTGAGGAGGTATCTTTGACGTTGACCGAAAGAAGATTGAAGTAATAGAAGAAGAAGAAAGGACGCAATCTCCTGATTTTTGGGATAATTCCCAATTGGCAGAAAAAATATTAAAAGCGATTCAAATCAAAAAAAGATGGGTTGAAGATTTTGCAAAAGCAGAAAGTGCTTTGGCTGATTTAGAAGTTTTTTTTGATTTTTTTAAACAAGGAGAAGCAACCGAACAGGAAGTGAATGAACAGTATGCTGAAGCAATAGAACATATTGAGGCTTTGGAGTTTATAAATATGCTAAGTGGCGAAGAAGACAAGTTTGGGGCCATTGTGAAAATAAATCCTGGTGCCGGTGGAACAGAAAGTCAGGATTGGGCTGAAATGCTTATGCGCATGTATATTCGTTATGGCGAGCGAAAAGGTTATAAGGTAAAAACCATCGATTATCAGGAAGGCGAAACTGCTGGAATAAAATCGGTAAGCATTGAGATTGAGGGAGAATATGCTTATGGTTACTTAAAAGGAGAAAATGGAGTTCATCGTTTGGTGCGACTTTCTCCCTTCGACTCGGCCAATAAAAGACATACATCCTTTGCCTCTGTTTATGCGTATCCGGTTATTGATGATGATATTCAGATTGAAGTGAATCCGGCTGATATCAGTTGGGATACATTCCGATCCGGTGGTCCCGGTGGCCAAAATGTTAATAAGGTAGAAACCGCCGTTCGATTAAAGCATGCACCTTCAGGAATTATTGTTGAATGTCAGGAAACACGTTCGCAAGGGCAAAACCGACAAAAAGCGATGCAAATGCTAAAATCGCAATTGTATGAGATTGAGCTTCGTAAAAAGCAAGAAGCTGCGGATGCTATTGAAAGTGAGAAAAAGAAAATTGAATGGGGCTCGCAAATTCGTAATTATGTGATGCATCCTTATAAGCTTGTAAAAGATGTAAGAACAGGAGTGGAGACTTCCAATGTGCAAGCAGTAATGGATGGAGATTTGGAAATGTTTATTAAAGGCTATCTTATGGAATTTGGTTCTTCTGTCAGTAAAAAAGAGGGGATATAAATTTTCTGGTTTTTTTTCGTTTTTAAGTTGAAATGGACATGTTTTTTTACTTCAAAATTGAATCGTAAATTTCTTAACAAATGTTAACAAAAACCGCTTATTAAAGGCGTTTCTTAAGCGGTATTTTGCCAGCTTTTTCGTACATTTGCGAGGCTTATTAAAATACAATTTATGACACAAGAAGAGTTAGATAAACAAGGTGAATATTCAGCAGGTAATATTCAGGTATTAGAGGGCTTGGAAGCAGTACGGAAACGTCCTGCGATGTATATTGGAGATATATCTGAAAAAGGTTTACACCATCTTGTTTATGAAGTAATAGACAATTCAATTGATGAAGCATTAGCGGGTTATTGCAATAAAATACAAGTAATAATTCAAGAAGATAATTCAATCCGTGTAAGTGATAACGGAAGAGGAATCCCAACTGCCTTGCACGAGAAAGAACAAAAGAGTGCTTTAGAGGTGGTTATGACTATGCTTCATGCCGGTGGTAAATTCGATAAAGGCAGTTATAAAGTTTCTGGTGGTTTGCATGGAGTGGGAGTTAGTTGTGTTAATGCACTCTCCTCTTTATTAATAGCTGAGGTTTATCGTGAAGGAAAGATTTTTAAACAAGAATACAAAATTGGAAAACCGATAAAACCTGTTGAAGTTGTTGGCGAATCAGATCGTACAGGAACAACGATTACTTTCTATCCGGATTATTCAATCTTTATAGTTAAAGAATATAATTATGATACGCTTGCATCTCGTATGCGTGAACTTGCTTTCTTAAATAAACGCATTGAGTTAATTCTTATTGACCATCGTCATAAAGATGAGGAGGGTAATTACAAGACTGATCGTTTTTATTCGGAAGAAGGACTGAAAGATTTTATTGAATATTTGGATGAAACGCGTGTAAAACTCACCGAAAATCCTATTTATATTGAAGGTGAAAAAGGAGGAACTCCGGTTGAAATTGCGATGCAATATAATACTTCTTTTTCTGAGAATTTACATTCTTATGTAAACAATATCAACACCCATGAGGGAGGAACTCACTTGAGTGGATTCCGTAGAGGTTTAACGCGTACGCTTAAATCTTATGCTGATAAAACTGGAATGTTAAGCAAGTTGAAATTTGAAATTAGTGGCGATGACTTTCGTGAAGGTTTAACTGCCATTCTTTCTGTAAAAGTACAAGAGCCTCAATTTGAAGGACAGACAAAAACGAAACTTGGTAACTCAGAGGTTATGGGTGCTGTTGATCAAGCTGTGAGTGAAGCTTTGTCGATTTTTCTTGAGGAAAATCCAAAAGAAGCCAGAATAATTGTTAATAAAGTAATTCTTGCCGCCACTGCTCGCCATGCGGCTCGGAAAGCCAGAGAATTGGTACAACGTAAAAACGTATTGTCCGGCTCAGGTTTGCCCGGTAAGCTAGCCGACTGTTCTGAAACTGATCCTGCTTTATGCGAGATTTATTTAGTTGAAGGAGATTCTGCCGGTGGTACAGCTAAGCAAGGCAGGGATCGGATGACACAAGCCATTCTTCCATTGAGAGGTAAAATTTTGAATGTGGAGAAAGCAATGCCACATAGAATATTCGATAGCGAAGAGATTCGGAATATATTTACAGCTTTGGGTGTAAGTATTGGTAATGAGGAAGATAGTAAAGCATTGAATTTATCAAAATTGCGCTATCATAAAATTATAATTATGACGGATGCGGATGTGGATGGTAGTCATATTGCTACGTTAATCTTGACTTTTTTCTTCCGTTATATGAAATCATTGATTGAGCAAGGCTTTGTATATATTGCCACTCCTCCATTTTACTTAGTTAGAAAAGGGAAAGAAGAACATTATGCCTGGGATGATGATCAGCGCGATATGTACATTAGGCAATTGTCGAGCGACGGAAAAGAAAAAGGTGTTCACGTTCAGCGATACAAAGGTTTGGGAGAGATGAATGCAGAACAATTATGGTCCACAACTATGAATCCTGAATCTAGAACTTTACGACAGGTTACTATTGATAACGAACCAGAAGTAGATCACGTTTTCTCTATGCTTATGGGAGATGATGTTCCTCCTCGAAGAGAGTTTATTGAGCAAAATGCAAAATATGCCAATATCGATACCTAATAGAAAAAAGCCCGATAACTTCGGGTTTTTTTATGCCCGTTCGGTTTCGAAAGGTTTAATATAAGCATGTAGAGCTTAACAATAATTAACAGCCAAATAAAGAGCTGTTGATAGATATTTTCTACTTTTGACACGGAGGAAACTAGTATTTCTCTCAGAACTTAATTATTAACTTTTATGCGAATTAAAAACACTATGTATTTCTTTAGCTTATTATTTTGGGCTATTTCTTTTTTTGCGTCCGCACAGCAGTCTGTAGCTGAAATTGCAGAACAAAAAATATTCGAGAATCAGAAAAATAAACTATTAAGTAGCGTTATTCGTGCTACTTTGGAAAGTGCTCATTATAGCCCTCGTAAAATTGACGATTCCCTTTCAGCGGATTTTTTTGATGAGTACCTTCAAAATATCGACAGAACTAAGAAATTTTTACTCCAAGAAGATGTTGATTTGCTGAAGAATTACCGTTATGATTTGGATGATCAGCTTTCATCCGATAGATTGGATTTCTTTAATTTAAGTATGGAAATCGTTGAAAAAAGGAATAAAGAAGTTCAGCAAATTTATAAAGAACTTTTAGCCAAACCTTTCGATTATACTACAGACGAAAAGATAGAATTGGATTCGGATAAACTTCCTTATTCTAAAACCTTAGTTGAATTAAAAGATTCTTGGCGACAAGCGCTAAAATATCAGGTTATTAGTCAAGTTGCAAATGCAATGAATCTGCAAAAAAAAGCGGCGTCTAAAAGCGATACGGTTACTGTAAAATCATTTGCAATACTCGAAAATGAAGCAAGAAAGAGTATTCTTAAACGCCATGATGAATGGTTTCATCGTATGATTGAACAATCAAATAATACGGATAAAATAAGTGTTTACATCAATTCATTGACCGCTACTTTTGATCCTCACACCAGTTATTTTCCACCAAAGTTGAAAGAAGATTTCGATATTCGTTTTTCGGGAACAGTAGAAGGAATAGGTGCAACACTTTCTACCAAAGATGGTTATGTACGAGTTGTAGAAGTGGTTCCCGGAAGTCCGGCATGGAAACAAGGTGATTTGAAAGCGGAGGATTTAATTATGAAGGTGGGACAGGGCGCAAAAGATCCGATTGATGTTTATGATATGCGCTTGGATGATGCTGTTAAAATGATTCGTGGGTCAAAGGGAACGGAGGTTCGATTAACTATTCGCAAACCAGACGGACGTGTATTGAATATACCCATCATTCGCGACAAGGTAATTCGTGAAGAAACTTATGCTAAATCGGCAGTAATTTCCGATAAGAATGACAATGGTTTGGAAGTGGCTTATGTCTATTTACCTTCTTTCTACTCAAATTTTAACGATATCAATGGACGTAACAGTGCAGATGACATGAAAAAAGAGGTGGAAAAAATAAACAATGAAGGAATTAAAAATATCATTCTTGATTTGCGGAATAACGGAGGAGGAAGCCTTATGGACGCTGTAAATATTGCAGGTCTATTTATTCAAAATGGTCCGGTTGTTCAAGTGAAAGATGGCAATGGGCACGTTCAAGTGTTAAGTGATAAGGATACTAAAGTGTATTTTGACGGAAATCTGGTTATTTTGGTTAATTCATTCAGTGCTTCTGCTTCAGAGATTTTAGCCGCTGCCATGCAAGATTATCGCAGAGCTGTGATTGTAGGAACAAAATCGACTTATGGAAAAGGAACTGTTCAGCGTTTTACAGATTTGGATCGTATATTGCCTGCTCGTTATAATCAATACAAAGAGTTGGGGTCGTTAAAATATTCGATGCAAAAATTTTACCGTATCAATGGAGGAGCAACACAGAAAAAAGGAGTAATTCCTGAAATTATTTTGCCCGATATATATAGCTATATCGATTTTGGAGAAAAAGAAGAAGAATCAGCCATGCCTTGGGACGAAATTAATGCGGTAAGTTATACACCTACTTATAATTATATTCCTAATTATGTCGAAATTGAAAAAAATAGTAAAGAGCGTATAGGAAAATCAGAACAATTTAATTTGCTTGATGAAAGAGCGAAGCTTGTAAAACAAGAAAATGAGGAAACAATTGATCCTTTAAATTTTGAAGTATTTGAGGAAATGAAGGTTTCCAAAGAAAAAGAATTGAAGAAATTTGAAAATTTCGGCAAAAAAGTGTTACCTATAGAGGTAAGAAATCTCACCCTCGACAATGTGTTTTTTCAGTCAGATTCAACACGGCAAGAAATTAATAAGGAATGGCACAAGGCTATTGAAAAAGATATTTATATCTACGAAGCAATTCATGTAATTGAAGATTTGAAGGCGAGTAGGAAGTAAAATAATTTTTGCAAAGGTCTCATATCGATATTTCTCCTTTTATAGAAGGATGAGATTGGTAATTTTTCAATTCAAAATCCTCATACTTAAAATCGAAAATAGATTTTACTTCAGGATTAATATACATTTGAGGCAAATCAAAAGTATTTCGCGTGAGCTGTAAATTTACTTGATCGATATGATTTAAATAAATATGTGCATCTCCTAAAGTATGAACAAATTCCCCGGGTTTTAATCCGGTAACTTGTGCAATCATCATAGTAAGTAAGGCGTAGGAAGCAATGTTAAAAGGCACGCCAAGAAAAATATCAGCGCTTCGTTGATAGAGTTGACAAGATAGTTTTCCATTAGCCACATAAAATTGAAATAATATATGACAAGGAGGTAGAGCCATATTTTTTATTTCGCCAACATTCCAAGCACTAACAATATGTCGGCGGGAATTGGGGTTGTTTTTAATCGAATCAATAATTCGGCTGATTTGATCAATATGTTCACCGTTCTTGCTTGGCCAAGAACGCCATTGGTATCCGTAAATAGGCCCTAATTCGCCTTCTTCATTAGCCCATTCGTTCCATATCCTTACATTGTTTTCTTGTAAATATTTCACATTAGTATTCCCTTGCAAAAACCAAAGTAATTCGTGAATGATAGAGCGAAGATGAAGTTTCTTTGTTGTTAAAATCGGAAAGCCTTTTTCTAAATCAAAACGCATTTGATGTCCAAAAGTACTGATAGTGCCAGTTCCTGTTCGGTCTTCTTTTTTAGTGCCCTTATTTAATACATGGGTCAGGAGGTCGAGATACTGTTGCATAATGGAAAATATTTAAGTAAATTGGAACATTAGTAAAATCATAAAGAAATTGAGTAATGATAACCAATTGCATTACACTTCTTTGAAATTAGTTTATATTTGCTTTTATTTTTTTCAAAATTAAACATATTAATATCAATAACAACATAGACTATGGGAATTAAATTACGACTTACAATCATGAATTTTCTCCAGTTTTTTATTTGGGGTGCTTGGTTGATTACTATTGGAGGTTATTGGTTTCAGACTAAACATTGGTCTGGAGCTGAGTTTGGAGCCATTTTTTCAACTATGGGAATAGCGTCTTTATTTATGCCGGCATTGGCTGGAATTATTGCCGATAGATGGATAAATGCTGAAAAATTATTAGGCTCCTTTCATATTATGGGCGCAATTATACTTTTTACTGTGCCAATGGTGGAATCTCCAACGGTTATGTTTTGGGTGATGTTGATTAATATGATTTTTTATATGCCTACAATTTCACTCACCATAGCGGTTGCTTATTCGGCTTTGAAAAAAGAAAATCTTGATGTCGTAAAATCATATCCGCCGATTCGTGTATTTGGGACTATTGGATTTATTGTAGCAATGTGGACTGTTAGTTTATTAAAAATCGAAACCTCAGCGGCTCAATTTTACATTGCTTCCGGCGCTTCATTGGTATTGGGAATTTATTCTTTTACATTGCCAAAATGTGAAATAAACAAAAACATTGAAAAGAAAAACTTTATAGAATCAATGGGATTGAAAGCCTTTACTTTATTTAAACAAAAGAAAATGGCTTTGTTTTTTCTATTTTCTATGCTTTTAGGTGCTTCTTTGCAATTGACAAATATGTATGGGGATACTTTTTTACATGATTTCGCGAAAATACCTGCCTATAAGGACTTAATTGCCGTAAAGTTTCCCGCAATTATTATGTCGATTTCTCAAATGTCTGAAACCTTATTTATACTTGCGATACCCTTTTTCTTGAAGAAATTTGGTATTAAGAAAGTGATGCTTATGAGTATGTTTGCTTGGGTATTGCGTTTTGGCCTTTTTGGTCTTGGAGATCCTGCCGGAGGACTTTGGATGATTATTTTATCGTGCATCGTTTATGGAATGGCTTTCGATTTCTTTAATATCTCAGGTTCTCTGTATGTTGAGATGGAATCGGATTCAAGTATAAGAGCCAGTGCTCAAGGTCTGTTTATGATGATGACCAATGGATTTGGAGCCATTGCCGGAAGTGCTTTAAGTGGTTTGATGATTGATAAATTCTTTAAAGCAGATACCGGAGAGTATTTATGGAAAGGAATTTGGTTCTCTTTTGCTGCGTATTCTTTAGTTGTCGCTATTGTATTTGCTATTGTATTTAAATATAAGCATAATCCAGATAAATTGGTCGAAGTGCATCATTAAGTTGAGTCTTGATTTGAAATTAAAAAAGCATCCTATATTCAGTTAAAGGATGCTTTTTTGTTGACTAATTTAGAGGTTTAATTGTTTCCCCTTTTTTTTATTTCATCTCGAATAACGGATGCACGTTCATAATCTTCATGCTCAATAGATTTGAGTAAAAGCTCATCTAAATCACTCAAGCTTATATTCGAAAACTCATTATCTTCCTGTGTTGACTCCTTTTCTTGTTCAATCGATTCTTCTTCAGGATCTAGAATAATACCCCCAACTGACATAATGCTTTCATAGGTATAAATAGGACTATTAAAACGCAAGGCAATGGCAACGGCGTCGGATGTACGTGAATCAATTTCAATCACATCTCCATTTTTTTCACATACCAAGATGGAATAAAATATTCCCTCTTCGAATTTATTAATAATCACTTCAAGAACTTCAATGTCAAAAGTTTCAGCAAAAGTTTTAAATAAGTCGTGAGTAAGTGGACGAGCAGGTTTTAACTTTTCAACTTCAATGGCAATGGCTTGAGCTTCTAATCCCCCAACAATGATAGGTAAACGCCTATTCCCATTTATTTCGCTCAAGATAAGGGCATAAGCACTACTTTGTGAATGACTATAAGATAAGCCTACTATTTTTAATTCAATTTTCTGCATATGTTCTTTGCTACTAACAAAGGTACATGTTTTTCATAAATGAATGTGAGCTAATTTTAAATTTACGGCTAAGGCCAAGTTTGATTATATACTCTTTTAGCTTTGATATTTTGTTTTACAGTTAAAGATATTTGGGTGATTAGAGCCACTTGGTTTTGATTAAAATCGGCTATTTTTCGCTTAAAAAAAACCTAAATAGGATAAATTTCAAACGATTGAATTTTTTTATTTAAATTATTTTCATTCTAAAATGATATTATATTATGTTGAAAATCAATCGCTAAAATATTATTTGAGAATATTATGGTAAAATATTCGGTGAAAAACATTTCCAAAGTAGAACATTTATTCTGCATGCATAATGAATTAGTATATTATTTTCTATTTTTGTTGGCAAATTAAAACGAAATGATTGGTTTTAGTGCATCATTTTTATTTATTAAAAACCGGATTTTTATCGGCGAATCAACTGTTTTTAAAAACCAATTACATATTCTTCTTAAAAAGAAAAAAATAATCACTAATCTAAATTTTAAATGAAAAAACTATTCGCAATTTTTGTCGGACTAACACTGCCAGCTTTTACCATGGCCAGTGAAGCTGATCTGGTTATTCCGAAAGGAATGGCTAAAGAAACAATCCTCTATTGGGGATTTTTAATAACTCTTGCTGGCTTTCTGTTTGGGCTTTACCAATTTTTGAAAGTAAAAAAAATTAGAGCACATAAGTCTATGCTTGATGTAGCCGATGTTATCTATCAAACTAGTAAAACCTACTTGATTCAACAAGGTAAATTCCTTGCCATTTTATTCTTCTTTATTGGTGCTGTAGTAGCCTTTTATTTTGGATGGTTATCGGAAGGTGCTTTTGGTTTTGGAGGAGTTCTAATGATTCTGGGCTGGACTGTTCTTGGTATACTAGGTTCGTATAGTGTAGCTTGGTTTGGAATTAGAATGAATACCTATGCAAATTCGCGTATGGCATTCGCTTCATTGGAAAAGAAGCCTTTAAAATTGCATCAGATTCCAATCAATGCAGGTATGAGTATCGGTGTTGTTCTTATTTCATTAGAACTTACTATGATGCTTATCATCTTAATGTTTGTTCCTGGTGAATATGCCGGAGCAAGTTTTATTGGCTTTGCTATTGGTGAATCTTTAGGTGCTTCTGTATTGAGAATTGCAGGTGGTATTTTTACAAAAATTGCCGATGTGGGATCCGACATGATGAAAGTAATTTTTAAAATTGGCGAAGACGATCCCCGTAATCCTGGAACTATTGCTGACTGTGTTGGTGATAATGCAGGTGATAGTGTTGGCCCTACTGCCGATGGTTTTGAAACTTATGGCGTTACCGGTGTAGCTCTTATCTCATTTATTGTTTTAGCTGTTACAAAAGGTACTGCTTTTGAGGCTAATCAAGTTGACTTACTGACTTGGATATTTGTAATGCGTATTCTAATGGTGATTACTTCTGTTGTTGCCTTTTGGATTAACTCAGCCATTACAAAATCAAAATATAGTAATGCTAAAGATATTGATTTTGAGAAACCATTAACTTCATTAGTTTGGATAGCTTCAATTCTTTCTATACTTGTTACTTTTGCAGCCAGCTATTTAACGTTAGGTGATATGCCCAATAATCTTTGGATTCCATTATCTGTGATTATCAGTGCTGGTACTCTAGGTGCCGCTTTGATTCCTGAGTTTACTAAGCTTTTTACTAGTCCCAAATCCACACATGTTAGCGAAGTAGTTGAAGCTTCAAAACAGGGTGGTGCATCTTTAAATATTCTTTCCGGATTAGTTGCTGGTAATTTCAGTGCCTTTTGGCAAGGAATGGTCTTTTTCTTACTTATGTTTATTGGATACTATGCTAGTACTTTTGGCTTAGGTGAAATCATGATCTATCCTTCTATCTTTGCTTTTGGATTGGTTGCTTTTGGATTCTTGGGTATGGGCCCTATTACTATCGCTGTTGATAGTTATGGTCCGGTTACTGATAATGCACAATCCATTTACGAGCTTTCGCTTATTGAAGAAAATAAAAAGGAAGTAATTCCAGAGATTGAAAGAGATTTTGGTTTTACTCCTGATTTTGAGCGATCAAAATATTTTCTTGAAGCCAATGATGGTGCAGGTAATACTTTTAAAGCTACTGCAAAACCAGTATTAATTGGAACTGCTGTTGTTGGAGCCACTACTATGATTTTCTCTCTTATTCTTGTTATTGAGCGTACATTAGGTATTCAACCCGAATTGGTATTAAATGTATTAAATCCGTATACCATACTTGGTTTCCTTCTTGGAGGAGCTGTTATTTATTGGTTTACAGGTGCATCTATTCAAGCAGTTACTACAGGTGCTGCTCGTGCTACCAATTACATCAAACATAACATTAATTTAGAACTTGGTGCCGAGAAAAAAGCCGATATCGAAAAGTCAAAAGAAGTTGTTCAAATTTGTACTTTATATGCTCAAAAAGGAATGTGGAATATTTTTATTGCTCTCTTTTCTTTTGCTCTTGCATTTGCTTTTCTTGCCGCTCCGGTAGGTCTTGTAAAAGGAATGAGCCAAGCGGATATAATGGCTCATTCTATGCCTGTTGCTTTATTTATTGGCTATTTGTTGTCCATCGCTTTCTTTGGATTGTATCAAGCCATTTTTATGGCAAATGCAGGTGGTGCTTGGGATAATGCTAAAAAAGTAATTGAAGTCGATATGGGCGAAAAAGGAACCGATCTTCATGCCGCAGCTGTTGTAGGCGATACTGTTGGTGATCCTTATAAAGATACCTCTTCTGTTGCCCTGAATCCGGTGATTAAGTTTACAACTCTTTTCGGCTTACTTGCTATGGAAATTGCTATCTCCGAACATTTCAGAAACATTGCACCTTATGTAGGTCTTGTGTTTTTAGCGGTAGCCCTTTATTTCGTATATCGTTCATTCTATAAAATGCGTATTAATGGATAATTGTATTTAAATTTATATTGAAGGGCGGCTTTATTTAAGTCGCCCTTTTTTAGTATTTATAGTAAGGATTACTATCGGCAATAATGAATGATAAAATGCAAATAATCAGTATGATATAGAATGTATAATTGAATCAAGCTAAACAAGATTTTGCGTTTCATATTTTGCTGTCATTAAACTTTTTTTCTCTGAAAGATTTATACCTTTGCACCACAATTTTTAAAAACAGACACTTATTAATCTATTAAGTTTATAAAGATGATAACCAATAATTTTGAAGCTAGACATATTGGTCCTAGAGCCAGTGAAATAGATCTGATGTTGAATAAGGTTAATGCCGATTCTTTGGACGAATTGATCGATCAGACCCTACCTGAAAGTTTGCGTTTAGATGCACCACTCAATTTACCTGAGGGAATGAATGAATATGAATATATTCAGCATCTAAAAGAATTAGGAGCAAAAAATAAATTATTCAAGACCTATATTGGTATGGGTTATTATAATACGATTTTACCTGCCGTAATTCAACGTAATGTACTTGAAAATCCAGGATGGTATACTTCCTATACCCCCTATCAAGCCGAAATTTCACAAGGAAGATTAGAAGCTTTGCTAAATTTTCAAACTATGGTTTCTGATTTATCGGCTATGCCGCTTTCTAATTGTTCTTTGCTCGATGAAGGAACTTCTGCTGCAGAGGCTATGCTGATGTCTTTTAATGCTCGTCCAAGAGCGATGGCAAAAGCTGGAATTGTTCGTTATTTTGTCGATAACGAAATTTTTCCACAAACAAAAGCCGTTCTCGAAACCCGTTCCAATCCGCTTGGTATTAAACTGGTTTATGGCGATTTTCAGTCCTTTGAATTTACGGATGATTTTTTTGGTGCTGTTGTGCAGTACCCTAATAATAGAGGTAAAGTTATAGATTACTCAAGTTTTGCTGAATCTGTTCATGCCAAAAATGGTGTGCTTACCGTTGCCGCCGATTTGATGAGCCTTGTTCTTTTGACGCCTCCTGGAACTTGGGGCGCCGATGTGGTTGTTGGGTCTTCGCAACGCTTTGGTTTGCCTATGGGATATGGTGGACCTCATGCTGGATTTCTTGCCGCTACAGAGAAATATAAACGAAACATGCCAGGTCGTATTATAGGTGTTTCTAAGGATGCTCAAGGAAATTCTGCTTTACGTATGGCTTTGCAAACACGTGAACAACATATTAAACGCGAAAAAGCAACTTCAAATATTTGTACAGCTCAAGCATTGCTAGCCTCTATGTCTGCTATGTATGCCGTTTATCATGGTCCGGAAGGTTTAAAATTAATCGCTTCTGATATTCATCAGAACGCTGTAGCTTTAGAAATTGGATTAGAGAGTTTAGGCTTTACTCAAGCCAATCAGGTTTATTTCGATACACTTTACATTCAGGGTGTTGAGGATATTGCTGCTCTTCGCAAATTTGCCGAGCAAAGAGAGTTGAATTTCCGCTATTTTGAAAATGCTATTGGAATTAGTCTCGATGAAACCACCAGCCTTGACGATTTAAATGATATCCTTGAAGTCTTTGCTATGCTAGTGGAAGATAACAAATCCATTGCCATGGATGAAGAAATTATGGAGAGTATTATTCCTGAGGCTTTCCAACGAAGAACCGATTTTCTTACCCATCCTGTTTTTAATAGTTATCATTCCGAAACGGAAATGATGCGCTATTTGAAAAAATTAGAGATAAAAGATTTGGCACTCAATCGTGCGATGACTCCGCTAGGATCATGCACCATGAAACTGAATCCTGCTGTAAGTTTATTTTCCTTAAGCTGGCCTGAATTTGGTTCCTTGCATCCTTTTGTTCCTTATTACCAAGCCGAAGGTTACCAAGAATTAATTACTGATTTAGAAAGTGATTTATGCGAGATTACCGGTTTTTCTGCCATGTCTTTTCAGCCCATTTCCGGTGCTAGTGGAGAATATGCAGGCCTGCTAGTAATCCGTGCTTACCATCGCAACCGTGGCGATTTTAATCGTAATGTTTGTTTAATTCCATCCTCGGCTCATGGTACCAATCCAGCAAGTGCTGTAATGGCAGGCTTTAACGTAATTGTTGTGAAAGCTAATGCAAAGGGCGAAATCGATATGGACGATTTAAGAAGCAAAGCTGAAGCCAATAAAGATAAATTGGGTGCTTTGATGATCACTTATCCATCAACTCACGGCGTATTCGAAGCTTCTGTTTTAGAAATTATGGATATTATTCATCAAAATGGTGGTCAGGTGTATATGGACGGCGCCAACATGAATGCTCAGGTTGGATTAACTAATCCAGGA
This sequence comes from Bacteroidales bacterium, assembly GCA_021158405.1. Lineage (GTDB taxonomy): Bacteria > Bacteroidota > Bacteroidia > Bacteroidales > UBA12170 > UBA12170. Next base: position 47,284 of record JAGGUP010000029.1, on the reverse strand, counting down.
TATATTGGTGCTGATGTTTGCCATCTTAATTTACATAAAACATTTGCTATTCCTCACGGAGGAGGTGGTCCCGGTGTTGGCCCAATTGGTGTTGCTGAACATTTAGTGCAATTTTTACCCGGAAGCCCTGTTGTTAAAGCGGGTGGCGAAAAAGCTATTCCGGCTGTCTCTTCAGCGGCATTTGGATCGGCAAGTATCCTACCAATTTCCTATGCTTATATTAAATTATTAGGTGGTGAAGGATTGACAAACGCAACGAAAATGGCAATTCTAAATGCCAATTATTTGAAAGATGTTCTCAAGGTCGATTATCCTGTTTTGTACACAGGCAATAACGATCGTGTGGCACACGAAATGATTTTAGATTGTAAAGAAATTCATCATACTACAGGTATTCAATCAATTGATATTGCCAAACGATTGATGGATTATGGTTTTCATGCTCCTACAGTTGATTTTCCTGTTCATGGTACCTTGATGGTTGAACCAAGCGAAAGTGAGCCTTTATCGGAGTTAAATCGATTTGTTGATGCCATGCACCAAATTCGTGAAGAAATTCGTGCTATCGAAAATGGAAGCGCCGACAAAATCAATAATTTAATCCTTAATGCCCCGCATACCGCTGATTTAATTGCTTCGGACGAATGGAATTATCCTTATTCCAGGATGCAAGCCGCTTTTCCTTGCTCTTGGTCAAAAGAAGATAAATACTGGCCTCCAGTTAGTAAAGTGGATGATGCTTATGGCGATCGGAATTTATTTTGTACTTGTGCTCCTGTGGAAGATTACGAAGACTAGATTCTTAGAGAGTCAAATCCTTAATATTAAAAAAGCCGATCGTTGATTGGCTTTTTTAATTTGGGTATCCCAACTTTTTATGAATTGAACTTGTTTAAAGTTAAAGAGTGATTTCGAGAGTAAACCATTGGTGTCCAGTGACGAATCTCATTTTTTATTGCATAGCCTTAGCTACGGAATCAAAAATAGCTGAAGTCAATGGCACCAAGGGTTCGCTCGCAGTTTTGCTGTTTGACTTTAAACAAGTTCATTGACACAAAATCAATTTTTTTTAGGATAGCAGGTATAATAAACATAAAAATAGCGGCAACCTAAGTTGCCGCTATTTTGGGTAATTATGTTAAAATAGATAAGTTATAATTCGTCCAAACTCTCTTTTATCAATTTATAGCTAGCCTCAATATCGTTATCTAATCCAACGGAAAAGCGTACCAAACCCGGAGACATTCCCATCGTTTTTTGTATATCTACGGGGACTTCTGAAGATGTGCTTTTTCCTGAATTGCTAAATAAAGTTCTAAAATAGCCCAGACTAACCGCATGATAGCCTACGTTTTTTAATTGCATCGATTCCATAAGTTGGGTTGCTCTTTCAGCGGTTTCCATATCAATGGCAATCATTCCTCCAAACCCAAATTCTTCGTTCATCAGGCTTTTCATTAATTCATGTTGAGGATGGTTGGGCATACCGGGATAATTGTATTTCAAACCAATTTCTTCAAAGCGTTCAGCAAGATAGAGTGCATTTTTGCTGTGTTGTTTCATGCGAATATGTAAAGTGTACATATTTTTTAAAATATTGGAAGACCGTAAAGGATCAAGTACAGGCCCTAATAACATTGCTGTACCCTTGTTTACATCGCTAATATCGAGAATAAATTGGTTAGAAGCACAGATTGCGCCTGCTACGGCATCGTTTTTTCCATTAATATATTTAGTCATAGAGTACACCACAATATCAGCACCCATCAAATAGGGAGCGAAAATCATTGGCGTAAAAGTATTATCCACAACAAGTTGAATGCCATGTTGTTTTGTAATTTCGGACAAGGCTGGAATATCTGAAATTTGCAATAGTGGATTTGACATGGTTTCGGTATAGACCAATTTTGTATTAGGTCTGATTGCTTTTTTTACGGCTTCCAAATCTGTGGTATCAACAAAAGTAACATCAATATTAAATTTGGGTAAATAGTTATTTAGAAAAGCAAAAGTGCCTCCGTAAGTGGTCATGCTACTTACAATATGGTCGCCTGCATTACAGAGTTGTAAGAATACTGTAGTAATAGCAGCCATACCGGAACCGGTTACCCATGCTGCTTCGGTTCCCTCCATAGCAGCAAGAGCATCGGCCAAATATTTATTACTTGGATTCCAATGACGTGCATACAAAAAACAACCTTCGGCTTCGCCATGAAAGGTGTCTAACATGCTTTTTGCAGTCATAAATGTAAAAGTTGCCGAATCAGTTATGGATGGATTTACACCTCCAAATTCTCCAAATTGCTTTAAGGCCTGGATATTACTTGCTGGATCAATTTTTTTCGTGTTCATAAATATTGTTTTTAATATGAATAGCTGATTTATATCTTTACAAAATTAAATACTGAAAGTTATCTATGCAAGAAAAATAATAAATTTATAGTAGAATATATTTATTTGTTTAAAATTAAAAGTAAATTTGATGAAATATTAAAATAATGTAAATAATATTGTATTTAATTCTATGGAAAACTTTCATTTGGATATTTTAGATAAGCGTATTTTACGCCTTTTACGTGCAGATGCTCGTATGCCTTTTGTTGAGGTGGCTCGTCAATGTGGAGTAACGGGATCGGCTGTGCACCAAAGGGTTCAGAAAATGTTTGAAGGGGGACTTTTAAAGGGCTCTCAATTTAATTTATCACCTAAAATACTGGGTTACCATACATTGGCATTTGTAGGAATACAAGTTAATTTAACTTCCGAGAAAACCCACCAAGAAGTTTTTCAGAAAATAGTTGAAATACCGGAAGTGGTAGAGTGTCATTCCATTACGGGAAAATATTCTTATATGCTCAAGATTTATGCTCGGAATAATGAAGATTTAAAACGGATTTTAGTTTATCGGATACAGTCTGTTTTGGAAGTTACTGGTACAGAGACTTTCTTGTCACTCGAAGAAGGTTTTAATAGGAAACTGAATATTGAATAGGTCCAGCATTAGATTGCTCTTGCTATTCTTCTTAATTTTGCACTCAATATGCTAGATCCAATAACTCATTATTACCAAAAATACGCCTTCGATTCTTCTTTAGTAAAAGATTTTGTATGTGGAGCAAGATATGTAGCTGTTCTGTTTGAGAACGGAAATATTGGCCTTTGTGCCACTTTGGGCGAAACTGTTAAAGCTGAAATTCCAAAAGAAATTGATTTAGAAAATGCTGAACATCGGATATTTCTAAATGCTTATTATAATGCCTTACTCAATTATGACCAAGATTATAATGAAGAAAAGGATATATTTGAAGCCGTTGATTTTACCCGATTTTCCAATATTGTGATGGTGGGTAATTTCAGGCCGGTCGTAAAGCGTTTTCAAAAAGCGAATATTCCGCTTTTTATTTTTGATAAGCGTGAGGATGAAGATATCTTGCAAGAAATGAAGGATCAGATGCAATATATTAGGAATGCAGATGCCATTATTTTAACTGCAACAAGTATGTTCAATCAAAGCTTTATGGAACTTGTTGAGAATAGTGCAGAACATGCTCCGATTTATATCCTAGGCCCTTCGGCAATTATGCATCCCGATATGAAAAAGTATAGGAATGTGGAAATGATTTTTGGCTCTATTTATGAACCTAATGATCAGCGAGTTCTAGATGTTATTAGAGCAAATTTAGGGACGCGTTATTTTAGTCCTTTTGCAAAAAAAGTATTTTTTTAAAACTTTCGGAATGAAGATAATACTCAATAATCGGCCAGTAAATTTCAATGCAGATACCCTAAGTATTAGCGATATTATTCAACAAAAGAATTTTACTTTTAAATTATTAGTTACCAAGATAAATGGAGAACTTATAAAAAAAGAAAATAGGGGCATGGCTTTTGCTAAAGATGGAGATAATGTTTTAATTCTTCATTTAATAAGTGGAGGTTGATGTAATAAAGGCATCGAATATACGTCATTAAATACTAGTATGGTTAAAGTTTATCTTCGTATAATAATTTTAAGTTTTCTACTTATTTTTAGTGTTGGGCTTTTTGGTCAGGGAATCAAATATTCAGGCTTGGTTCAAGATGAAAAAACAAAAGAAGCACTTGCTTTTGTAAATTTAATTTCTGACGATGGACATTTCGGTACAACAACCGATATTGATGGAAAATTCTCTATTGTGTTGCCTAGCCGGATTGACAGCATTCGATTTTCATACTTAGGATATGAAACCCGATATATTTTAACGCGTAATTTAAAAGGTCCAAAAACGATTTTTGTTAAATCTATAAAATATAATTTAGCAGAATATGAAGTATTTCCAGGGCCAAATCCAGCTCATAGAATAATATTAAATGCGATTAGAAATCGGGACAAAAACAATCCTAAGAAATTAGCTTCATTTACATATACTACTTATGATAAGATGGTAGTGTCCGTTGATACAACTTCATATGCACTTGATAGTGTTTCTATTAAAAATGATTCGGTTAAAGCCCTGAATGATTTTTTCAAGAATAAAGATGTTTTTTTAATGGAAACTGTGGTCGAGAAAAAGTTTCTTGCTCCTGACAAAAGCAATGAACGAGTTATTGCTACCAAGGTTTCCGGCCTAAAAGATCCGATAATTATTTATTTGGTATCGCAAATACAATCGACATCTTTTTATGATGAAATTATTCAGATAGTTGGGAAAAAATACATCAATCCGATAAGTAAAGGAAGTTTGAATAAGTATTATTTTCAATTGGAAGATACTTTGTATTCCGGGTCTGCAGATACTGTTTACACTATTTCTTTTCGGCCAAATAGAAACACGAATTTTGAAGGTATGCAAGGTATTGTTCATATTAGTACAAATAAATGGGCTATTGTAAATGTGAAAGCTGAGCCGGCCAAGGAGAATCAAGGAATTACAATTCAAATTCAGCAAAAATATGATTTGGTGGATGGTATTCATTGGTTTCCAGTTCAGTTGAATACCACGATTACTTTTGCTTCTTTAAGCGTGAGTTCAGGTGGACAACAATCTCGTTTGCTGGGTATTGGAAAAACCTATATACGTGATATTGAATTGAACACGGATTTGGTTAAAAAAGCCTTTTCCTATATGGAAATAGAAGTAGACCCAAATGCAGGTTACCGTAACGAGGAGCAATGGAATTCATTTCGAAGAGATAGTTTAAGCCTACGCGATAAAGAAACCTATAAATTCATGGATAGCATCGGAAAAGAAGCCGAGTTCGATAAAACGCTAAAAGAACTGGAAACCTTATTAACCGGAAAAATCGGATTGGGTAAAGTCGATTTGTTTTTGAATCGTTTTATGGGTTTCAATTCGTTTGAAGGATTTTGGTTTGGGATTGGAATGCAAACGAATAAACGCTTTTCTAAAGATTTCGCCGTTGGAGGTTATTATGCTTATAGTTTGAAAGACAAAATATCTAAAATTGGTATCAAGACTACTACTGAAATCTATAAGCCAAAAGAAATAAAAGCATATGTTTCCTATCTTTCTGATAATATGGAGAGCGGAGGCGTTAGTTTTTTTCAGGATGAAAGCTCATTGTTTGATCCGCTCGCTTTTCAAGAGTTTTTTATAAACCGAATGAATTATACCGTTCGAGAAGAAGCGGGTTTAAGTGGACGTATGTTTAATTATCTTCAGTCATATGCTGGTTTTAGCCATGGAAAAATTAACAATCTTGGAGAATATTATTTTCAGCGTCCAGTAGATATAGTTCCTATAACAGATTTTCAATTGACAGAGATAAAGCTTCGTTTTCGCTTTGCCTATAAAGAAAAATACTTTAATAATGGTCGGATACTCATTTCTATGGGGACTAAATATCCCGTGTTCTGGTTTAATTATTCGCAAGGTTTTTCAGGTATTTTAGGAGGATGTTTTGACTTTAAAAAAATGGATTTTCAAATGCGAAAATCATTTTATATTAAATACTTAGGCCAAACAAATATAAGTTTAAAAGCAGGTTTGGTATTAGGTGATGTTCCGTATGCCACACTTCATTCTGGTGGAGGAACTTACAGACCTTTTGCGCTTTTTGCACCAGGAAGTTTCGGGACTATGCGAGCCAACGAATTTCTGTCAGACAGGTATATATCACTTTTTATTTCTCATAATTTTGGGTCATTATTATTTAGAGGAAAAAAGTTTAAGCCGGAATTTGAAATAGGAACAAATATTGGATTTGGTTGGTTGAAACATCCCAAATATCATCAAAATATTGACTTTAAAACAATGGAAGAAGGTTATTTCGAAAGTGGTTTAATGATTAATAATTTAATCAAACTACAATTGTTTAATGTAGGTGTAGGAGCAATGTATCGATACGGCCCCTATAGCTTTGATAGTTTTCAAGAGAATGTGGCTTATAAGTTTACGCTAGCCATGCCTTTATAATGTGGATAAGCTCTGGAAAACCCTGTCAGGTTTCTAAAACCTGACAGGGTTGACAGTTTGATTTTCAGATTATTAATCCCTTAATCCAATTTCTTAAAGTCGAGGTTAAAGAAATGGAAATCACTACTTTTTAAATCTATCTTAAATCCTAAAATTTTATTCCACGAATCAAAATCGAAGATGATATAGCCGGCAGGTAAAAATTCATCTGCAAATTTTATTTTAAAAGTATCGTTGTTCCAATGCTCCATATCTGAATAAAAAAGATGTTTTGCGGGAAGAAATACCAAATGCAGTTTTTCATTAACTAAAGTAATCTCAGCCTTTCCGTACATTTTATCCTCGTAAGTACCAATATATTTTTTCAATTCCAAACGTGGATGTGTTCCTTCTATTCTGGAAGCAAGTCGTTGTTGCTCTTCGGCTTTTTCTTGTGCTTCGCCACGCGTTTTAAATCCCATGAAAAGATCGAGCCAATCTCTTGATTTATCATCCATCAATTCAGCCAATAAGTGGTATTCAAGGGCAGAAGGGAAACTGCTCAACGTATTGGTTAGTATGATAAATGCCATATTATATTCAGGAATTAATGTCAAATTTGATATATATCCCGGCATACCACCACCGTGTTCCAGAATACGAATTCCGTGAAAATCCCAAACTGACCAACCCAAAGCATAAGTATTAAAATTTGCTCCTGCCATCTTTTTTAAACCAGTCACCGGACGAAGAGTTCTTCCAGACATCATATCTTCAACGACAGCAGGATTTAATATGGTATCGCCTTTATAAATTCCTTGGTTAAGTAACATTTCTGCCCAGTGGCTCAATTCAGAAGTTGAGGTAAAAAAACTGGCAGCAGCATGAGGTTTTTTCATGGTAATGTCAACCACTTTATGGTTAATGATTGGATGAGCCAGCTCTTGATTTTCTCCTATTTTATTTCCTGAAGTTCGTGTATTTAGCATTCCAAGAGGAATCAAAATATTTTCAGAAACATAGCTTTCCCAGTCCTGACCAGTCACTTTTTCTAAGATTTCAGCAGCTACGATATACATATTGTTTTGATAACCAAATTGATCGCGAAAGCGATTGGTAACAGGCAGATACCTCATTCGATAAAGAATATCCTTATTGCTACGTTCTGTTTCGTACCAAAGTAGATCGCCGTAAAAAGTTCCCATTCCACTTCGATGTGTTAACAAATCGGCAATTGTTAAATGCGTAGTGATATAGGGATCGGCTAATTTGAAATCGGGGAGATAATCAATCACCAAATCCTCCCATTTTATTTTTTTCTCGTTGACTAGTTTTGCCATACAAGCTCCTGTAAAAGCTTTTGTTACAGAAGCAATATTGTATAAAGAATTGGAAGTTATCGGATTTTTCAAATCACGAGTTCCGTAATTCTTGTCGAAGAGAAGTTCGCCATCTTTTAAAATAAGTACAGAAAGCCCGTTCAATTCAAAATTCTGGAAAGACTGTTCTAGTTGTTTATCTAATTTCTTAGTGTTTATTTTTTGTTGAGCATTTACTGTTATTGTGAAGCTCAAAAAGGCAATAAATAGGAGAGGGAAATAGTTTTTCATAGGTGTATGATTTGTTTTTAAATGATAAATGGAACAGCCTTTAAGAAAATATTTATGTCAATAGGTGATTTCTTAATAGCTATTTCATCATTTGGTTTTGTTAATCTGTTGCAAATTACAAAAAAAGCCAAAACACAATGAATGTTTTGGCTTTTATATGAATTTTGAATCTTTTACCTGAAATAATCTCGCATCCGATTAAAGAACCCTTTTTCGTTTCCGTCAGGATTGGGTCGAAAATTAGGTGATTGATTCATTTTGTTTAACATTTCACGTTCAGCAGGATTAAGCTTTTTTGGAACCCAGGCATTTATAGTCACGAGCAAGTCGCCACGACCATATGAATTTACATCGGGTAAACCCTTGCCTTTTAAGCGAAGTACTTTTCCGGGTTGTGTTCCAGATTCAACTTTTACTTTAGCAAAACCTTCAACCGTTGGAACATCAATAGTACAGCCTAAAGCTGCATTTGGGAAACTAATAAAATGATCGTGTAATAAATTACTGCCATCACGAACGAGATCTGGATGTGGAATCTCTTCAATTGCCACAATTAAATCACCCGGAACTCCACCTCGGGCAGCGGCATTTCCTTTGCCTGAAACGGATAATTGCATGCCTTCAGAAACTCCAGCAGGAATTGACAAAGAAATTACTTCTTCGCCTTTCACAATGCCGTTTCCATGACAGCTTTTACATTTATTTTTGATTAATTGACCTTCGCCACCACATTGCGGACAAGTAGTTGTAGTTTGCATTTGACCGAGAAAACTGTTTACTATACGTGTCACCTGACCAGTGCCATGACAAGTAGTACAAGTCTGTGTACCTCCACTTTCAGCGCCGGTTCCTCTACAAGTATTACAAGCGACATATTTAGTTACTTTAACTTTTTTATCGGCTCCTTTTACAATTTCTTCGAGTGTTAGCTTGACTTTTATTCTAAGGTTAGAACCTCGGTTTACACTTCGACGGCTTCTGCCACCTCCAAAACCACCTCCAAAACCACCTCCGAAAATATCGCCGAAATGGCTGAAGATATCATCCATGTTCATACCTCCACCACCAAAGCCACTACCTCCGGCAGCTCCTCCAACACCTGCATGACCATATTGATCGTAGCGCTGTTTTTTTTGTGGGTTGCTTAAGACATCATATGCTTCTGCGGCTTCTTTAAACTTTTCTTCCGCACTAGCATCATCTGGGTTTTTATCAGGGTGATATTTGATTGCAACCTTGCGATAAGCCTTTTTTAGCTCAGCTTCTGATGCGTTTTTGTCTACACCTAAAATATCGTAAAAATCTCTTTTGCTCATTCTTTTTTTTTGACTTATTTGCCTACAACCACTTTAGCAAAACGAAGAACTTTGCCGTTTAATAAATACCCTTTTTCTACCACATCAACAACTTTTGATTTAAGTTTTTTCGTTGGCGCAGGTATTTCAGTAATCGCTTCGTGAAAATCGGTATTAAATTTTTTTCCTAACGAATCCATATTTTCTAAACCTTTTTTTGCAAGAAGATTTTGAAGTTTTGAATGGATAAGCACAAAGCCTTGTTTTACAGCTTCAATATCGGTAGCTGTTTCAAACGATTTTTCTGCTCTATCAAAATCATCAAGTATGCTAAGCAACTCAATAATCATTTCCGATGAAGCTGTTTTGAATAATTCAATTCGCTCTTTCGTTGTTCGTTTACGGTAATTGTCAAATTCTGAAAAAAGGCGTAGATGCTTATCTTTCAAATCTGCTATGGTGGCTTCTAATTGTTCAATATCTATCTCGCAAGGTGGAATTTCTTCCTCTTCCACACTAGTCTCCGTATCCTCCTCTTCCACAATTTCTTTAACTTGTTCGTTTTCTACTTTTTTAAGCTCTTCTTCTGGTAAAGCAGTATCCTCTTTTTTGCTCTTTTTTGTTTGCTTTGTCATATCTTAAAAACGGTGTTTTTGTCAGTACTTTTATGCGCTTGGCCGAAAAATTGTCGGCTAAATGCAAATATATCTTTTTCTATTTTATTTAAATAATTATAATAATCACAATATCAAATAGATATACTTATTTGATATTATTCTCGTTAAATCGTTTGTTGTTTCTCAAATTTTTTGCCAAAGCTTTGAGTCGTAGTCAAATTGACAGTTATCAAGTATTTTAATTTCAACAAAAACTAAAAAAAGAGGCTAAGCATACTTTGTTGCCTCTTTTTTGTTTCTATAAATGAGCTTAGAAATTGATATTAACTCCAGCTAAAAAGTTAATTGGAGCCATTGGGAAATAGCCATCCATAACTTTTTGCTGACTGTTATAAATGTAATTATAAGCCCAGCCATAGGTTTCATACTCTTCGCTAAAGATATTACTTACCAAAAGATTTAGTTCTATGCTTTTGAAAGCCTTTGGGTTGATCTCGTATGAGAGACTTAAATCGTTTACAAAATAAGGATCGATGCTGTTGTATTCGTTGCTGGTATTGTCGATATATTGTTGGCCAACATATTTTGAGATAAGGCTGATGCTAAAGTTTTTGATTGGACGATAGCTAATTGTTGAAGATCCAATTTGATCGGGTGAAAGTAAAATATCCGTTGTTCCCAATTCAATAGCTTTCTGATTCCAATTGTCCCAATCATCGATGTATTGAATAAAATCTAGAATTTTGTTTTGACTAAAAGTAAAGTTTGCTGCCCAATCCAGTTTTGCATTTATTTTTAATGCTCCCGAAAATTCTATTCCCGCGCGGTAACTTTTAGCTACATTCGTCATTATCGCATCGCCAACATTATTGATTTTACCCGTGGCCACAAGTTGATCTTTATAATTCATATAATACAGATTTGCCGAAGCCGAAAATCGTGTACTGATGTAGTGATAACCCAATTCAAAATCGTTTAAACGTTCGGACTTTGGTTGATAATCAATATCTGCATCACGGTAATTTCCTCTGCTAGGCTCACGGTTGGCAATGGCAAATGAGGCATAGACCTTGTTTTTAGTATTGATTTGATAAAATAATCCTGCTTTAGGATTGAAAAAGCTAAAATTATGTGTTTGAGAAATATCACGTAAATCATCGTGTGTGCCTTCAATGGTATAATGAATAAAACGGTATTGCAAATCGAGATAAGCAATGAGTTTCTCACTCAGATTATAATTTGTTTTCGCATAAATATTCCCATCGGTTTTTAATCCGTTATTCAAATACCAAGGACTACGAATAGCATTGTCCCCAGCGTATTCTGCCCAAATAACTTCTCCAAAATGATCGCCATTATACTGTGTTAATGCTCCTCCTAAAACACTTTCCATTTTATCCGTTTGATACGTCAAGGCAGCAGTTAAACCATAAAAATGGTTGTCGAGCCATTTGCGTTGAATCAAATCTGTTCGATTAATTGTTTCTCCGCCAATAATGATTTCTTCAAAAAGATAATCTTCAAATTTACGATCGGCTTTAAACTGCTCATAATAGCCTTTTCCACGTGTGTAAAATAGAGCGGTGCTCAATTGCAATTCTGAATTGAAAAAGTGAGAATAATGCAATTGATAATAATCTTGCTGATAATTATCAACCTCATTATCGTAGGTGTAATAATTGTAAGTTCTTGAATTTGAATTGAGTAAATTATTGGTTGTTTCTGTATTCCACCAATTATCTGAAGCTAAATCGAGCATACCTTCCATATCATTATTCAATTTCACTTTAGGAATTCCATTCCAGGCTTGGTAAGTTTCTTCGGTTCCACTCAAGAGCGTAAATTTCAAAATGTCATTTTTGCCATAATAGCCACCGGAAAAGTAAAGCGATTTTAGCTCGGCATTCGATCTGTCGATAAAACCATCGGAGCTAATTTTTGACAGTCGTACATCAAAAGCCATCTTGTTTTTCAATAAACCAGTTCCAAAACTCACAGAATTACGGAAGGTATTGTAAGAACCTGCAGAAGATTGCAAGCTGGCATAAGGATTTTGATTGAGGTGTTTTGTTTGCAAGTTGACACTTGCTCCAAAAGCGGCGGCTCCATTTGATGAAGTACCAACACCGCGCTGGATTTGAATATTATCGAGCGAAGTGGCTAAATCGGGTAAATCGACAAAATAAACACTATGCGATTCCGGATCATTCATAGGAATTCCATTTATGGTCACATTAATACGTGTCATATCGGTTCCGCGAATACTGAAATTTGTATATCCAAATCCAGCACCTGCATCAGAAGTTACTACTATAGATGGACTGGTGTTTAAAATAAAAGGAAGACCTTTCCCTTGATTTCGTTCTTGGATGTCTTTTTTGTTGAGCTCGGAATAAGTTGCGGGTGAAGTTTCGGACACGCGCAAAGCGGATACTATGATTTCCTCACTTAAAACCATTCTTGGGTCTAATTGGACAATAAAGGTTTTGTTTTCTTTGAGATTAAATGTTTGCTCAAAAGAAGTGTAGCCTAAATAGCTCACTTTAAGCATGTAAATCCCGTGTGGAACGGTGTTAAATATAAAATCACCATCTACATTGCTAATCGCGAATATGGATGTGCCAACAAGTTGTATGCTTGCACCTTCAAGGTTTTCGGCGGTATTTTTGTCGCTTACTTTTCCCTGAATCTGAAATTGAGCAAATAGAAGCATCGGAAGGCTCATCAAGCTTAGTAAAATAATTTTTTTAAACATCTTTTGACTTTTTTATAAATTAAAAATCAATAGAGTGAAAACTTTAAATTTGAAATCTTTTTTTCCTAATCGGCATTACCCGCTCAGGTTCAAAGAGTGTGTTCTCAGCCCGTTATATTAAGGCACCCCTACTGTGAATATTGTTGCAAAAGTACTAAAATGTATGAGGGAAATGGCTTGTTTAAGAAAAAACTTCTGTTTTAAATCCGGCTGCTTGAACTTGTTTTGCTATCTTATTCAATGTCAGAGAGTCCACTTTTCGGATACTATTTTCGGGTGTTTCTCTTTCAATTGGATAAAGCATAACACTCTGAGGATTAATCTCTTTTATTAATTTCATCCAGGCCTTTACTTCAACATCGGTAGTATTATCAATTCCATTATGTTGGTTATACCCTTGCACAAATAGTGTTTGGATAATAAGTTTTCCGTTAAACTTCTTCAAATAATCAAGCACTTGACTCAATTTTAAATTGCCTTTGGGTTGATTTATTTTTTGGAATGTTTCTTCAAATCCGGCATCCAATTTCAAGATATTTTTGTCCACGTTTAATAGGGCTTCAATAATTTTGGTGTTATGGATTAATGAAGCATTGGATAAAACGGTAATTTTTGCGTTTGGAAAATAGAGATCTCGTAAGCGTATAGTATCATCAATCACATCAACAAAAACAGGATGTAAGGTGGGCTCACCATTTCCGGCAAAAGTGATGGAATCTATCGGTTGAGAATCGTTTTTTCTCTGAATAAAAACCGATTCCAATCGCTCTTGAATTTCTTTCCGAGTAGGTAATTCAATCTTTTTTGTGGCAGTTTTTGTCCATCCACATTCGCAATAGATACAATTAAAAGTGCAAAATTTATAATTGGTTGGCAATAAATTAACACCCAAAGAAACACCGAGCCGACGGCTTTTTACCGGGCCAAAGATAATATCATCGAATAAAAATCCTCCCATTGCAATTTTTTTGCAAAATAAAGGAAAATGTAAGAGAATAGAACTTAAAACGGTAAAGTATCGGCTTTATTTTTAATTTTGAAACGAATATGGATGCAATCAAAGAAATAGAGCAGCTTTTAAATAAGGATTTGAAAAGCTTTCAAAAGGTTTTTAAAACGGCCATGGATTCAAAAATTCCATTGCTCGACATCGTTTTAAGATATATCCATAAGCAGAAAGGCAAGCGAATGCGCCCGATGTTTGTGTTTTTAAGTGCGCATATCTGTGGAAAATCCAATGGAGCTACTGCTCGGGCTGCAAGCCTGATCGAATTGTTGCATACCGCTACTTTAGTGCATGACGATGTGGTGGATGAGGCAGAAAAAAGAAGAAGTCTGTTTTCGATTAATGCTCTATGGAAAAATAAAGTAGCTGTTTTAGTCGGTGATTTTCTTTTATCGAAGGGATTATCTTTATCATTAGCCGCAAAGGATCATGAAGTTTTGGAAATTGTATCTGAAGCCACTCGTGAAATGGCAGAAGGAGAACTTTTGCAAATTGAAAAAGCACGAAGATTAGATATAAAGGAAGAGATTTATTTTGAAATTATCCGTAAGAAAACAGCTACTTTAATTTCATCATGTTGTGCTGCCGGAGCGGCTTCGGTTAATGCCGAAGATGAAATAATAGAGAAAATGAAACAGTTTGGAGAATATGTGGGCATTGCTTTTCAAATCAAAGATGATATTTTTGATTTTCAAAAAACTAATGCTATCGGGAAACCACAGGGCATTGATATTAAAGAGCAAAAAATGACTCTGCCATTGATCTATATGCTAAATAATTTATCAGCTTCTGAGCGGCGGAAAGCTATCACGGTAGTGAAAAAATATTATAATAATCCAGAGAAAGTTTCTGCTTTAGTTGATCAAGTTAATGCAAGTGGAGGAATAGAATATGCTGAAAAGCAGATGTATGCTTATCGCGATAAAGCATTAGAAATTTTAAAGGAGTTTCCAGAAAGTGAATATCAAACTGCAATGATTAAGCTGGTAAATTATACCTGTGAGCGTAAAAAATAAAACCAGATTAAATTTGCGCCTAAGCCGGTTTTTATCTTAAAATTTTTAAGTCTATTTATCTAAATGCACATCCATTTGTGGGTAAGGAATATTCAAACCTTCTTTCTCGAAAGTTTTATAAACATTCTCATTCATGGCAAAGTAAACACCCCAATAATCACTTGCATTAACCCAAGCACGTACGACAAAATTCACAGAGATGTCTGCCAATTCGCTGAGCGCAATAAAAGGTTCTGGATCTTGTAAAACACGTTTGTCGGCATCTAATAGAGTACGTAAAACTTTTTTTGCTTTGTCTGCATCATCGCCATATCCAATTCCAAAAGTCCAATCAACACGGCGTGTAGATTGTGTTGAGAAATTAACCATTGCTCCAGTTGAAAGACCTCCATTAGGAATAATAATCGTTTTATTATCTCCTGTTGTAAGAATAGTATTGAAAATCTGAATTTCCTTGACAACACCCATATGTCCTTGAGCATCGATAAAATCGCCTGCTTTAAAAGGTTTGAAAATCAAAATCATTACTCCTCCAGCAAAATTCTGTAAAGTCCCACTCAAAGCCATACCAACAGCAAGGCCGGCAGCACCAAGAAGTGCAATAAAAGAAGTCATTTCAATACCTAACATTCCCAATGTAGAAATGACAACCATAATTTTTAACCCGATGTTTATAAGTGATGTAAGGAATGGAACAAGTGAAATGTCCAAAGCGCCTTTAAGCATTAATTTTTTAGCTGATTTTGTTATTAAATTTACTATCCATAAGCCAATAAGAAGAATCAGTAATGCATAAATTAATCCAGTACCATATTCAACAATTAAGGAGGAATATTCATTCCATAGGTTTTCCATAATAATTTGTTTTATTTAGAACAAAGATAAATGGTTTTTTAGAAAATGAGCATTACCCAAATAATAGAAAATTCAGCAGTTTTCGTACATTTGGGGAAAATTTAGAGAATGGAAAGATTAAGACAAAAAATCAATGAATTAGCCGATAAATACCGTGACTATACGGCCAATAATTTGGCCAAAATGGTCAAAATAAAATCGATTAGTTTAGGAGAGAAAGAAGTGATGTTGGAACTAAAAAGACAGATGGAAGAGGCTGGCTTTGACGAAGTTCGAATTGATGGTCTTGGCAACGTAATTGGGAGAATTGGATCAGGAAAAAATATTTTAGCTATTGATGGTCATATGGATACCGTCGATTTTGGAAATATAGATAACTGGGATTTTGATCCGCTTTCAGGCGAAGTTAAAGACGGCTATGTCTTCGGACGTGGAACCGTTGATCAAGAAGGAGGTCCTGCTGCTTTTGTAACAACAGGTAGGATTTTGAAAGAATTAGGTTTCGATCGTGATTGGACAATCTATTTTACAGGAACCGTTATGGAAGAAGATTGTGACGGTTTGTGCTGGAAATATCTCTACGAAGAAGAAGGCATTCATCCCGATTTTGCCATCAGTACGGAACCGACTAATTTGAATATTTATCGCGGACATCGTGGAAGAATGGAAATTGCAGTTAGCTTTAAAGGCTTATCGTCTCACGGTTCTGCGCCTGAAAGAGGAATAAATGCTATTTACAATGCTTCGCGCGCAGCGCTAGAAATTGAAAAACTGAATGAGAATTTGGCTTTTGATCCATTTTTAGGTAGAGGAAGTATTACCATTTCTGAGATAAAATCAGGAAGTCCTTCACTTTGTGCCGTTTCGGATTTTGCTCGTATTCATCTCGATCGTAGATTGACATGGGGAGAAACAAAAGAATCGGCTGTTGCAGAGATTGAGGCTATAGTGAAAGATCTGGATGCAACTGTCGAAGTTTTGCATTATGAAGAAACCGCTTATACAGGATTGAAATATGGCATGGAAAAATATTTTCCAACCTGGAAAATGGAAGAAGATTCTAATGTAGTTCAAACAGGAGTAAAAGCATTTGAAGATTTATTTGATAAAAAACCAATTGTAGATAAGTGGACTTTTTCTACCAATGGAGTAACTATCAATGGATATTATAAAGTTCCGATGATTGGGTTTGGTCCCGGAAACGAAGTGATGGCTCACGCTCCAAACGAAAAAGTGCCTGTTGATGATTTGGTAAAAGCCTCCGCATTCTATGCGCTTTATGCCTATCTTATTGAAAAATAATTGATTAATTGCAAATTTTGTACTTATGGAGAATTTACAGAGATTAATAAATAATATCGTTTCACGCGATACCGATCACCTTTTTAATACTGATTTTTTATTGACTTGGGAGAAGTCGATGGCTGATTTGGAACAAGTCTTGGATATTGTCGAAGCCTTAAAAAGTTTGCGAAGCCATAATATTGCTACCGATGTTTTTAAAACGGGCTTGGCTATTTCGCAGTTTCGGGACAATTCAACCAGAACTCGTTTCTCATTCACTTCTGCAGCTAATCTATTGGGCCTGGCCTTGCAGGATTTAGAAGAAGGGAAATCACAGATTGCCCATGGTGAAACTATTCGTGAAACGGTCAATATGATTTCCTTTTTATCTGATATCATTGGTATTCGTGACGATATGTATTTGGGCGCAGGAAACAAATATATGCGCGAAGTTGGAGCTGCTTTGGATGATGGTTTTGCACAAGGTGTTTTGCCTCAACGTCCAGGAATTATCAATTTGCAATGCGATATTGATCATCCTACTCAATCGATGGCTGATTTGGCTCATTTAAAACAATACTTTGGATCTCTCGAGGCTTTGAAAGGAAAAAAATTGGCCATGACTTGGGCATATTCTCCCAGTTATGGAAAACCTTTAAGTGTACCACAAGGAATAATTGGTTTGTTAACACGTTTTGGAATGGAGGTGGAATTGGCTTACCCCGAAGGTTATGGTTTGATTCCTGAAGTTATGGAAACCGCTGCCAGACAAGCGAAAGAAACAGGTGGTAGTTTTAAAGTAGTGAACAGTATGGACAAAGCTTTTAAGAATGCCGATATTGTTTATCCGAAAAGTTGGGCGCCTTATGCCGTTATGGGTCAACGTACTGAATTATTGCGTGCTAACGATAGTGAGGGATTGAAAACTTTGGAGCAAAAAGCGCTACTGAACAATGCTAAATTTATGAATTGGGAAGCCGATGCTGAGAAAATGAAATTGACTAAAAACGGGTCGGCATTGTATATGCATTGCCTTCCTGCTGATATTTCTGGAATTTCTTGTGAAAGAGGAGAAGTAAGTGCTGATGTTTTTGAAAAATACCGAATAGAAACGTATAAAGAAGCTGGTTATAAACCTTATGTTATTGCTGCTATGATGTTGAGTAACCGTTACAAAGATCCGGGAAGGGTCTTATCGGAATTACTTAAAAAAGGTGACAAGCGAAAAATGTAATATTTTCCAGATCCCGATATCCTTGTGCCTTAGCCCTACGAGAGTTTTAAACCCTCGTAGGGCTAATTCTCTCCTAACCAATGAAAACCACCTGCGCATTATCACGCATATTGTAATTCGATGCCATTACTTGGCCGTAAGCACCTGCTGATCTGATTAATATATAATCACCTCTTTTACTAGAGGGCAAAGTAACTGATTTTGCAAAAATATCCGACGATTCACAAACCGGCCCAACGACATCATATTTCTCTTGATCTTCTCCATTTGAGCTCAGGTTTTCAATTTTATGAAAAGCCTGATACAATGAGGGTCTAATTAGATCGGTCATTGCAGCATCAATAATCAAGAAGCTTTTCGCGCTGGCTTTTTTTACATAAATCACTTTACTTAGCAAACTACCCATTTGTCCAACAATAGATCGTCCCAATTCAAAATGAAGTTGTTGCATTGGACGTAACTCGAGAAAATCGTTGAAAATCTTAAAATAGCTCTTAAAATTAGACATAGGCTCTTCGTCGGGTTGATGATAATTAATTCCCAATCCTCCACCAACATTGATATGTTCCACAATGATTTGTCGCGCATAAAATTGCTCTTGAATTTGATTTATGCGGTTACACAAATTTTTAAATGTATCAAGATCGGTAATTTGAGAGCCTATATGAAAATGCAACCCTTTGAGTTGGACATTTTTCATCGCTTTCATTCTGTCTAGAATAGATTCGAGTTCCCACAAACTAATACCGAATTTATTTTCATCTAAACCAGTTGTAATATATTTGTGCGTATTGGCATCTACATTTGGATTTATACGCAAGGCTAGGGGAGCAATTTTTTGTTTTTTGAAAGCCAATTCGTTGATCACTTCTATTTCAGGGAGTGATTCGCAGTTGAAACTAAAAATATCGTTTTCTAGAGCAAAATTAATTTCATCGTCGGTTTTTCCTACACCGGCAAAAGCAATCTCTTCTTTTTTGAAACCACGTTTTAAAGCTTCTTCAACTTCATTCCCGCTAACACAATCGGCACCAAATCCTTTCTCGGATATGAGCTCCAATATTTTTGGATTATTGTTCGCTTTTAAAGCGTAATGAACATGATAATCAAAGGCATCCGCTTCTTTTTTAACAAAATTAAGCGTTTGTTGCAAAAGTCCCAAATCGTAGAGATAGGCAGGCGTTTTTATAGTTGTATAATCGATGGCCATGCTTATAGATTTGAGTAAAGTTTTTGATGTAATGTATTTAATGCCATTATCTTATCGTTTTTATCTATTAATAAAGTGATATTATGATTACTGGCTCCATACGAAATCATTTTAATTGGAATATCAAGAAGAGCATCGAATATTTGAGAGGCATATCCATTTCCGGAAGTGGGGATATAACCAACTAAAGCAATAATTACCTGATCAGGTTCAATTTCGGTTTGACCGAATTTTTTTAAATCCGTTAATATTGCTTCTAAATTGCTTGTGTCATCAATGCTCATCGAAACGGCTACTTCTGATGTGGTAATCATATCGATGGGTGTTTTGTAGATTTCGAAAATCTCAAAAATCTTTCTTAGAAAACCGTAAGCAAAAAGCATCCGGTCTGATTTTATACGTACGATGGTAATATTGTCCTTGGCAGCTATGGCTTTTATTCCAGCTTTATCTTTTGTATTTTGTATGATGGTACCTGGTCTTTTCGGGCGTAAACTATTCTTTAAACGTACAGGAATATGAGCTTGTCTTGCTGGAAGAATACTGGAAGGATGTAATATTTTTGCGCCAAAATAAGCCAATTCGGCAGCTTCTTCAAAAGATAATTCTGCAACTGGATTTGTATTGTTTACAAATCGGGGATCGTTATTATGCAAACCATCAATATCGGTCCATATTTGAATTTTGTCAGCTTGTACGGCTTGTCCAATAAGCGAAGCGGTATAATCGCTGCCGCCACGTTTTAGGTTATCAATTTCGCCATAAGCATTTCTGCAAATATAACCCTGAGTGATAAATAGCTTAGTGTTGCTGTGTTTTTTTAATATGCGATTTAAGTTTTGTTGGATATAATATTCATCCGGATCGAGATTTTTATCGATTCTCATAAATTCTAAAGCTGGCAATAGGGCAGAAGGAATATTTTTTTCTTCTAATAATAGCTGGAAGAGTGCGGTTGAAAGCAATTCGCCCTGAGCCAATAAGGCTTTTTCCTGAAGGATTGTAAAAATGCGCTCTGTAAATCCCTTTAAATAACCAATATGTGCTTCAATTAGTTTTTTACCTTCTTCGTTTTTATTGGGAGTTTCAAAAAGTTCATCTGCTAACATTAAATACTCACTTTTCAATGCCTTAATTTGATTACAAGCATCGGGTTTATCTTGTCGGTATAAACTTTCTGCAATTGCAACCAACTTATTTGTTGTTCCACTAACTGCAGATAAAACCACGATAGTTGTTTCTTCTGATTGAATTAGCTCAATCAAATTTTTCATGCGCTTAGCATCACCAACAGAAGTACCCCCAAATTTTTTAATTATCATTTAATTATCATTTAATAAAAAAAAGCCCAATCGGATTCGACTGGGCTTTTTTATTTGATTCTTTATATTTTAATATAACAAAGCCTGCCCACCCGATAGGATTTTCTTCTGTTTATTATATTTTTTATTTATTTTCATTATCGGCTGCAAATATATTCAAATTTTTAACGTTACTACTTCAGTCTAAATTTTTAATTTTACCGGAAATAAAAACTCATAAATATGTTTAAAACAAATGAATATTTTGATGGACAGGTTATGTCTATTGCATTTAAAACAAAAGGTGGCGATGCTACGATTGGTGTGATGGCAGCCGGTGAATATGAATTTGGAACTTCAACTGTTGAATATATGACAGTGACAAGTGGAAAAATGAGTGTGCAATTGCCCGGTCAGACAGAGTGGAAAGTGTATGGTGAATTCGAAACTTTTATTGTAGAGAAAGACGTAAAATTCAAAGTAAAAGTAGAGGGTGATACTTCTTATCGTTGTTTATATAGATAGGGCTAAATATGCTGTTCGTTTTTGAACATTCTTATATGAAAATGAACATTATTTTAACAAAAAGAGTTGATATTATTTAGTAAATAACTAAATAATAGATACTTGTGTTCTGCGGCACGTTTTTGGCTTCTAATTAAACGGTTTTACAAATTTATCTCATATAGATTATTGCAGGTCTTTCTAGCGGAAGACCTGTTTTATTTTTAATCAATCCTTATGATGTCCTTCTATTTTCTTTTCATCGGCTTGGAATTTATAGCCTAATCGTTTGGCTGTTCGCATAGAAAGACTTTGTGTATGTTTTTGTATATCAAAAACACTGACCATTTTAACAGTTTCAAAGGGTGGAATAAGTAAATCAAAATTGATGGTGTATTCGATGGCAGAAGTTACAATTTCGTGAGCAGATTCTGTATTGAGTATGGATTGTTCAAAATTATTGTAGATCATTCCGATTTCTTTTTTGCCCTCAATAAGAAAATGCTTCTCATGATTAATAAATATGCGCCCAATCAAATAACCCAAATCGTTTTCTCTTGCGTATTTAAACGAATCTGCCAGGAAATTATAGATATTAATAATTCCGCAATAGGTACGGTTTTTATCCTGTTTGATATAGGATGTTCGCATAAGCGCGTATTGTCGGGGGATCTCAAATACATTGGTGTGCATAAGAAAAACTAAAATATCACCGGCAAATTTCACTTCAAATTCAAATTCTCCACGATCTCTGAATTCAAAGACAACTTTATTTTCTGTCGAATTACTTACGTAGGCTTCGGCCAACTTTAAAACTTCTTGTTTGAAAAGTTGAAAGGACTCCACAGTATTTGCATATACTTTTTGTTTAAGTATTCCTTTATTAATCAGCTGTTTAAATAAGCTTTTAGTTTGAATATTCATAATATTTTATTTGGTATTGAGAACAGAAATTATCATCTTTGTAAAGATAATCATTATTTTTTATTCAATCTCTTATGGATAATGCTTAATAATCATTCACTTTTTAATATCGCACAATGATTACAACATCAAATAATGAGTTTACACCAGTAGAACTCCTTAAGGAGAAACGCTATTTGGAATTATTGGCTGATCGATTTCCAAGTATTCAAAAAGCAAGTATGGAAATTATTAATTTGGAAGCTATTATGCGCCTTCCAAAAAGTACAGAACATTTTCTGACGGATATACATGGTGAGTATGAAACCTTTACTCATGTTCTTCGAAATGCATCAGGTGTGGTTCGACGAAAAATTGAAGATATATTTGGTTTGAGTGTGCGTAAAAGCGAAAAAGATGCTCTGGCGACTCTTATTTATTATCCGGAAGAAAAGATGGAAATGATTCTTCAGGATGAGAATATTGAGGATTTGCATGAATGGTATATGATTACTTTGCAGCGCTTGTCCATGATTGCGCGTAAGGTTTCCTATAAATATACACGATCGAAAGTGCGTAAAGCGATGCCTCTCGCTTATGCCTATATAATTGATGAGTTACTTTATGAAAGCGGTCCGGAGAAGCATGAATATTACAACGGAATTATTCGCACAATTATTGAAATTGACAGGGCAAAAGAATTTGTAATTGAGATATCACATTTTATTCAGCGTTTAATGATTGATCGTTTGCATATTATTGGCGACATTTATGATAGAGGGCCTTCTGCGGAAAAGGTGATGGATGTGTTGCAGAATCATCATGCTGTTGATATTCAATGGGGAAATCATGATATTATTTGGATGGGAGCTGCTGCGGGTTGTAAAGCGCTGATAGCGACTGTACTTAGAATTAGTGCCCGTTATATCAATCTGGACACTATCGAGGATGCGTATGGAATAAATTTACTGCCATTGGCCACTTTTGCCATGGAGTATTATGGAGAAGATCCCGCCGAAGTTTTTACACCTAAAGAAAATGGGGATAAAAATGGAAAGAGTATCGAATTGATTAAGCAGATGCATAAGGCTATTTCTATTATTCAATTCAAATTAGAGGCTCAAATTATCATATCGAACCCTCAATTTGAAGTGGAAGATCGCTTATTGCTGGATAAAATTGATTATGAAAAAGGAACGATTATCATAGAGGGAAAGGAATATGCTCTATTGGATACTTATTTTCCAACCATTGATCCTAAAGATCCTTTTAAACTGACAAAAGCGGAAGATGAGCTAATGAATCGTTTGCAATTATCCTTTTTAAAAAGCAATTTGTTGCAAAAACATATTGAAGTGCTTTATGCAAAGGGAAGCATGTATTTGACCTACAATTCTAATCTGATGTATCATGGAAGTATCCCTATGAATGAGGATGGATCCTTTTATGAAATGACTATTAATAATAAAACATACAAAGGAAAAGCGCTTCTCGATAAACTGGATATTATTGCAAGAAGAGCCTATTTTACTTGCCACCGTGCTGATGCTGATCCAAGGGATAAAGCTTATATGTGGTATTTGTGGACAGGCCCTAATTCTCCTTTATTTGGTAAACATCGCATGACAACATTTGAGCGCTATTTTATAGCAGATGAATCTACTCACTTTGAAAAACGGAATCCATATTATAAATACAGAGATGAGGAAGAAACCTGTAACAGGATATTCGAAGATTTTGGTATTGATCCGAAAACTTCTCATATCATTAATGGACATGTTCCTGTGAAAGCACGAAAAGGCGAAAGTCCAATTAAAGCTAATGGAAAATTGTTTGTGATTGATGGAGGGATGTCTATTCCTTATCAGAAAGTTACCGGATTATCAGGCTATACGTTGATTTATAATTCTTATGGATTGGTTTTGGTTGAACATAAGCATTTCACATCGATTGAAGAAGCAGTTAAAAATAATTTAGATATCGTTTCTTCTCGTCAGATAGTGGAAACAAATGCTACGCGAAAGCGGGTGGCTGATACCGATATTGGAACGGATATAAAAGAACAAGTGATTGATCTTAAAAAACTTTTATTCGCTTATACCAAAGGCTTGATAAAAGAAAGAGTCTAAAGGTTTTTTTGTATTCTGATTTTTTTCTAAAAAAAAGCTCTGAAATTTGGTTAATGAACATATGTTCATTATTTTTGCCGATGAATCTTTTAAGATAATAGATTCTTAAAGTTATGCCAAGACCAAAACGACAAAGAAGATTACAAAAGCCTCCTGTAGGATACGGATTCCGTCCTTTACGTGTTAATTTAGATGAAGATAAGGGAGTCCAGTTGTTATTTGAGGAGTACGAATCCTTGCGTTTGGCCGATTATGAAAGCTTTTCACAAGAGGAAGCTGCGCGTGAAATGAATGTTTCGCGTCCAACTTTTACTCGTATTTATGATGTTGCTCGAAGGAAAATGGCAATGGCTTTAGTAGAAAATAAAATCCTACATGTTGCAGGCGGTCATGTGAAATTTGAACACGAATGGTACAGATGTTTAAGTTGCGATACTACTTTTAGGGAAACTGTTCATAATAAAGGAAAAAATTGTCCTGTATGTCAATCTACTGATATTGAGCATATAAATGGAACTTTGCATGAAAAGAATATTATTCCTAAAGTTCAGCGAAATGCTATGGGTCAGTTGGGTTACTGTGTTTGTCCGGCTTGTGGTTTTAGAGAAAAACATCAGGTTGGTGTTCCATGTAAATCATTAATTTGTAGAAATTGTCAGGTACATTTTGTGCGCGAAAATTCTGCAGAACATAACAATATAAATTTTATTAAAAATCAACAAAAAAATAAAACTTAATTATGAAAATTGCTATTACATCTTTAGAAAACAATAAAGCTTCAAAAATGGATCCGCGTTTTGGACGTGGTGCATTCTTCGCCGTTTATGATACTGAAAATAAAGAATTTAGTTTTTATGAAAATGAAGCAAAAGATGCGCAAGGTGGCGCGGGTCCAAAAGCAGCTGAACTAGTTGTAAATTTAGGAGTAAATAAATTGCTTTCTTCCGATTTTGGAC
The DNA here is from genome assembly GCA_021158405.1 of Bacteroidales bacterium. GTDB lineage: Bacteria > Bacteroidota > Bacteroidia > Bacteroidales > UBA12170 > UBA12170. The sequence continues at coordinate 22,214 of JAGGUP010000029.1, read as the reverse complement.
CTAAAGCAAAAGCAGCTTTGGAAGGCATGGGTATAGAAATGCTTTTGTATTCCAACGAAGTAAAAACAGTAGAAGAAATTTTATTGGAAAATAGTTAACACAAATTAGTATATATAATTAATTAAATCAAAGTAATATGAAACGTAAAGTTGCAGTTCCCGTTGAAAATGGAATTATGACAGGCCATTTTGGTCACGCCAAATTATTTGCTCTCATCGAGATGGATGGTGATAAAATTGTAAAAGAAGAAATGCTGGTTCCTCCACCACACGACGTGGGTGTTCTTCCTGCTTGGTTAGCTAATTTGGGTGCCACTGATATTGTATCCGGTGGAATGGGTGAACGTGCTATTCAATTATTTTTAAATAATAATATCAATGTTTTTGTAGGTGTTGCTTTGAAGCCAGCTGCTGATTTAGCCGTTGATTTAGTACATAATCGCCTTGAAAAAGGGGCTAATTATTGCGATCATTAAATGATGACTTATAAAATTGCTATTGCTAGTGGAAAGGGTGGAACTGGAAAAACCACCGTTTCGCTTAATTTGTTTTATACTCTTCAAAAGCAATTGGATCAAAAAATTCAACTGGTCGATTGCGATGTTGAAGAGCCTAATATTAACTTATTTACAAAAGGTGAGCTTCATTCAGTTAGTGATGTAAATATTAAGATTCCGGTAATTGATTCGGATAAATGTGTGTATTGTGGCGACTGTGCTTCGGCTTGTGCCTATAATGCTATTCTTTTTGTCAAATCCATTTCTCATATTGCCGTACTCGAAGATTTATGTCACGGTTGTGGTGCTTGTACTTATGTTTGTAATCAGCCTGATGTAATTGTTGAAAAAGATAAGAAATTAGGTGAAGTAAATGTTTATTCTTTAGAGAATGGTAATGAGTTGGTAGAAGGAAAAATCGAAATAGGTTCTGCCATAGCCGTTCCGGTGATTGGAAAAACGTTGAAATCGACTGATGAAAATGCACTTCGGATTATTGATGCGCCTCCAGGGACATCTTGTCCCGTTATGGAAACTATCAAAGATGTTGATTATACTATTTTAGTTACTGAACCAACACCCTTTGGTTTGAACGATTTGAAATTGATGGTTGAAACAATGCGGAAAATGAAAGGAAAATTTGGCGTTGTTATCAATCGTGCCGGTTTAGGCAATTTAGCTATTTACGATTATCTAAAAGAGGAGAAAATAGAATTATTGATGGAAATCCCTTTTGATAAAAACTTAGCCAGAATATATTCTGAAGGAAAAATAATGGTGGATGAAGTTCCTGCTATTTATGAGAAATATGTAAAGTTGTTCGATAAAGTAAAATTGAATTTAGATGAAGCAAATAGTTATAGTTAGTGGGAAAGGTGGTACAGGCAAAACGAGTATTACCTCTGCTTTTGCTTCTATAGCACAAAATAAAATTCTTGTAGATTGCGATGTTGATGCTGCCGATTTATTTCTGATTACCCAACCAACAATCCTTGAGAGTCACGAATATGAAGGCGGTAAAATAGCGGTATTAGATCCTGAAGTTTGTACAAATTGTGGGATTTGCGAGGAATTATGTCGATTTGATGCTATTAGTCTTGTTGATGGACAAACTACGATTTCGGAATTCTCTTGCGATGGATGTAAGCTCTGCGAAATTGCTTGCCCTGTTGATGCCATAAAAATGGTAGAAAATATGGATAGCCGTTGGTTTGAATCAGAAACACGTTTCGGACCAATGATACATGCAAAATTGGGAATAGGTGAGGATAATTCCGGAAAACTGGTTACTAAGATTCGTGATATTGCCAATAAAAAGGCAAAAGAACAAGAAATTGAAACGGTTTTAATTGATGGCCCTCCGGGCATTGGTTGCCCCGTAATTTCTACACTAACAGGAGTTGATGTAGCATTGATGGTAACAGAGCCAACATTGTCGGGGATGCACGATTTAAATCGTCTTATTGAACTGGCAAAGGGGTTTAAATTAAAATCTTATGTTTTAATTAATAAGTACGACTTAAATCCAAATATAAGCGATGAAATTGAAGCATTATGTCTAAAAGAAGAGCTTGAAGTTCTAGCAAAAGTTCCGTTTAATCGCGATTTTGTTGATGCTATGGTAAATCAGAAAACAGTGGTAGAATATGCTCCTGAATCAGAACTTAGTAAGATGCTTACTGAGGTTTGGAATCGATTAGAAAAGGATTAATGATCTGGAAAATAATAATATCGAAGAATTTTATATATTTGTAAATCAAATAAAAAACACATAAAAAACAATTTATAATGGATACTAAAAAAGTTGGATTTAACTCCAAACTCATTCATGCAGGAGGCTTTCACGATGTTAATGGAAGTGCCGTAACTCCAATTTATCAAACATCTACATTTTCTTTTAAAAATGCCGATCACGGAGCTGCTTGTTTTGCTGGTGAAAGTGAAGGTTATATATATACGCGCTTGGGAAATCCGAATATTGATGAGCTGGAAAAAACGGTTGCAGAATTAGAAAACGGTTTTGGAGGAATAGCGACATCATCAGGAATGGCGGCTGTAAATATTGTGTATCTTGGCTTGCTTGCTGCAGGCGATCACATGGTAAGTCATAATGCTGTTTACGGGCCTACGCGCAGTATTATGGAAACCTTGTATTCAAAGTTTAAAGTGGAGTCAACCTATGTTGATACTACAAATGTTGATAATGTAATTAAGGCAATTCGTCCAAATACCAAAGTGCTTTATATTGAAACACCTGCTAACCCTACTATCGGAATTACCGATTTAAAAGCGATGGCAAAGATTGCAAAAGAACACAACTTAAAATTGGTTGTCGATAATACTTTTTGCTCGCCTTATTTGCAAAAACCTTTGGATTTAGGTGCTGATATTGTTTTGCATTCTATGACAAAATTTATCAATGGACATGCTGATATAGTTGCCGGAATTGTTGTGACAAAAACGGAAGAAGATTATAAAAATATCAAAGGTGTGATGATGAATGTGGGGTGCAATATGGATCCTCATCAAGCTTGGTTAACTCGTCGTGGATTGAAAACTCTTGCAATTCGAATTGATCGAGCACAAGAAAACGCCATTAAAGTTGCTGATTATCTAGAAAATCATTCAAAAGTGGAGTGGGTTCGTTATCCTGGTTTAAAATCTCATCCTCAATATGAATTAGGATTAGAGCAAATGAAAGGTCCCGGCTCTTTGATTTCTTTTGAAGTTAAAGGGGGGGTAAAAAGTGGAAAAATTGTTATGGATTCTGTGAAAATGGCTTTATTGGCTGTTTCATTAGGAGGAATCGAAACATTGATTCAGCATCCGGCAAGTATGACACATTCTAAACTCAGCGATGAAAAACAATTGGAAGGTGGAATCACCAAAGGTTTGGTTCGTTTAGCTATTGGTATCGAAGATGTTGAAGATATCATCGCTGATTTAGATCAGGCTTTGGCTCAAATATAGTTGAGAATGCAAAAAATAAATTAGCTGGTCAATATCAAGGAATTAAATGCATTTACCTTTTTTTGGTAAGTGCATTTTTTTGTTTTGAATAATTCAATTTCCTTTCTGTACTTTTGCAAAATAAAATATTTTATTGTGAATAAATCAGGTAAAATACCGCTTTTCAAAACAAATTTTAACACTATTCAGAAAATTGCTCCGGGAGTCTTTACACTCACTTTTCCACGTACAGAAGATTTTCGTCCAGGGCAAATGTTAGCCATTACCTTAAACAAGGCTGAAGATCCTCGTTTATATAGTATTGCAAGTGGTAATTTTGAAAAGGAATATCGTATTCTTTTTGATATTCAATCTGAAGGATTTCTAACACCACGTTTAGCTGAATTAAAAAGTGGAGATACGCTTTATATTTCTCGTCCATTTGGCTCTTTTTATGGCGGTAGTGGATTAGATTGGTGGATTGCCGCCGGAACCGGAATTGCTCCGTTTATTTCAATGTTAGAAGTTGGCATGGCTGAAGGAAAGACACTTATCCACGGAGGTCGAAAATTGGAGTCTTTTTATTTTGCGGATGCGTTTAAGTTGGTTTTAAAGGATAATTATATTCGATGTTCTTCCGTTTTAAACGAGGAGGGAATTTATGCGGGTCGTTTGACGGAATATCTTTTACATATTGAAAACTTACCCATGGATATTAATTATTATATCTGTGGAAGCTCTCAATTGGTTGTCGATGTTCGCGATCTGTTAATTAAAAGAGGAGTGCCGTATAATCAAATAATTGCCGAAATATATTTTTAAAATGATAAAAGAGAATTTATTTGGAAAAACCCTTTTTGAACTTCAGGAAATTGTAGTGAAATTGGGATTTCAAAAATTTGTTGCGAAACAGTTAACCGACTGGATGTATAAAAAACGTATTCATTCTTTTGAAGAAATGCGTAATTTGTCGAAACCAACTCGGGAAAAACTTGCAGAAAAATACAAACTAAGTTTTACGGATTCAACAAGTGTTCAAGAATCGATTGATGGCACCAAGAAATATTTATTTCCTTTAAAAGGGAATCAGTTTATTGAAACGGCTTTTATTCCCGAAGGCGAAAGAGCAACGCTTTGTGTTTCCTCACAAGTAGGGTGTAAAATGGGATGTTTGTTTTGCATGACTGGGAAACAAGGTTTTCAGGGAAATTTAACTGCAGGCGAGATCTTGAATCAGATTTTTAATTTACCGGATTTTGAAAAATTGACTAATGTGGTTTATATGGGCATGGGTGAGCCTTTAGATAATTTGGATGAGGTGTTGAAAAGCATCGAAATATTAACGGCTGATTATGGTTTGGCCTGGAGTCCGAAAAGAATTACGGTTTCTACCATAGGAATAATCCCCGCAATGAAAAGATTTTTAGTTCTTTCTAAAGCAAATTTGGCAGTAAGTCTGCATAGCCCTTTTGAAGAAGAACGTAAAAATCTTATGCCGATTGAAAGTGTTTATCATCTTCCAAAACTTTTGGATGAGATTCGTGCCTTTGAGTTTGGCGGCCAACGTCGTGTATCTTTCGAATACATTATGTTTAAAGGCGTAAACGATCAGCAAAAGCATATCAATGAACTTGCACGAATCTTAAACGGGATAAAATGCCGGATTAATCTAATTCGTTTTCATGCTATCCCGGGAACTCCTTTGGAAAGCTCTTCCAATGAAACTATCTTGAGGTTTCAGGACGGACTAAAGAGAAAAGGAATTGTTACCACAATAAGAGCATCCAGAGGTGAAGATATCTTTGCAGCTTGTGGTTTGCTTTCGACCAAAGAGTTGGTGAAAAGAAAGAAAAACGAAGTTTATTAAACGGCCATTCAGCCCTGACAGGGTTTCAAACCCTGTCAGGGCTCTATTAACTTATTCAACAATTCCCTTACACTTTTACTGTTCCAATTGCTTGTTCCTTTTTCACTTACAATAATTTGTGCTTTAGTGTTTAAAATAAATGTGGCGGGGATTGTTTTCGACTGTAACAATTTGGGTTCTTTTGTTTGGTATCGATAAACAGGGAAGTTCAATCCTTGTTTTTGCAAAAATGAGTCTATTAAAGCTCTGTCTTCATAAGTAGCAATTACAAAATAGACATCGTCTTTATAATCCATATAAAGCTTTTCTATGGATGGCATTTCGGCTAGACAAGTTGCACACCAAGTTGCCCAGAAATTAATAAAAATAGGTTTGTCATTCAAGTCAGCAAGTCGAACAGTTTGATTCTGATCATTTATCAGCTGCCATTGAAGATCATTTTGATTTAATTTTCCAAAATTATCTTTTTCCGAAACAGAAGGGCCAAACAGAGTTGCTCTTTTAATAAAAACGATGATAGGCGTTCTGGTTGTAGGAAAAATCAAGGCTATAATCAGCAATAGAAATACGATATCGCTTGCCCAACTTCCTTTTGATTTCTTCTTTAGTTTGGCTTTATAATTTTCTAATAATTTCATCCTTGATTTTTTGCGAAAATACAAAAAGCAGATCAATTTCTCGCTTTTCTTAGCGTTTGCTCATTCTTGGCCTTTGCGAGATAATAAAATTAATTACTATTCATTTACTTTTGCATCAAAATGATATGTATTTTTGAATCTATGATTAAACAATCAAATATCGCTATGTTCCTCCGTTTATACGGTGCCTTTGGTCGTGGCCTATTTGAATGCTGGATTTCTTGATTATTATTCTCTCCCGATTCAACTAGTTTTCATTTTTTCTTTTTTAAATGTGTACAATCCAATGACTGGAATTGTTTTCGATATTAAGCGTTTTGCCATCCACGATGGACCCGGAATAAGAACAAGCATATTCCTAAAAGGATGTCCTTTAAGTTGCTGGTGGTGTCATAATCCTGAAAGTCAGAAAAAGGGAATAGAACATCTCAGATTTAAATTTAAGGGGAGCCTTTCCATCGGATGGGAAACTACCGCTGAAGAACTATTGATCGAAGTTGAAAAAGATCGCCCATTCTATGAGCAATCTAATGGTGGTATTACTTTTACGGGTGGAGAACCTGTATTACAGGCAAAATTTTTAATGGAAACTGCCAAGCTTTTTAAACAAAAGAATTTTCATCTTTGTCTTGATACAACAGGATACACAGCTCCAAAAATCTTTCAAGAAGTCAGTCAATACATCGATTTATTTTTATTCGATTTAAAACATTTGGATGATGATTATCATAAAAAATATACCGGAGTTTCGAATAAGCTCATCTTGAAAAACTTGGAGTATTTAGTTGAAACCAAAAAGGAAGTGCATATTCGTTTTCCATTAATTCCAAATATTAATGATCAAGCAAACCATTTAGAAAACCTAGCGGAATACCTTAGCAGCCTCAAATACATCAATAACATTTTCATTTTGCCCTACCACAAAATTGCACAGGGAAAATACGAGCAATTAAATTTCGAAAACAAAATGAATGGCATTCAAGAGCCCACAAAAGATGAGGTTGAAAATACAAAATTCTTTTTTGAGAAGAGCGGATTTAATGTAAAAATTGGAGGATAGATAATGAAAAAAAAATTTCTTGTCTTTTTAACCGTTAAGCTCGCAATTAAAACAATTTATCCATCTAAACTCCTTGCGATCATTGCGCCGCCTCTTCTTTGCGGACATTGCGGTTATGTCAACACAAAGCTTCTTAACCTTTAAACTTTAATGCTATGATTACGAAAAGAATAGAAAACCTCAGACATAAAAGCATAAATACCAAACCTAGCATCTCGGGAGAGCGTGCAGAATTAATGACCTTATTCTATCAATCGGAGGAAGCTGAAAACCTTTCTGTTCCAGTTTTAAGAGCCAAAGCTTTTAAATACCTAATGGAAAATAAAACCATTTATATTGGTGAGGGTGAATTGATTATCGGGGAACGCGGCCCAGCACCTCAGCAAACGCCCACTTATCCGGAAGTTTGCCTCCACACTATTTCTGATTTAGAAATGATAGACGAGCGACCCAAAGTTAGATTCATCGTAAACAAGGAAGTAAAAAAACTATATACAGAAAAACTGATTCCTTTTTGGAAAGGCAAAAGCAATCGGGATAAAATCTTTGCCCAACTTCCTCAAAAATGGCTTAATTCTTATGAAGCAGGAGTTTTTACGGAATTTTTAGAACAGCGTGCTCCAGGTCATACCGTTTTGGGTGATGTAATTTATCATCAAGGATTTAAAGATATCCGTAAGAGAATAAACCAGCGATTGGATCAACTTAAGGGAAGTCAAGAATCTGATGAGCAAGCCAAAAAAGACGAATTAGAAGCAATGTTAATTAGTCTGGAAGCGGTCTCCATTTTTGCTCAGCGTCACCTTGAAAAGTTAAACACTATTCTGGAATCGGAGACGGATAAAACAAGACAGAATGAGCTTCGAAAAATGATTCAAGTATCGAAAAATGTACCTGAAAACAAACCTAAAAACACATGGGAAGCACTTCAATATTATTGGTATGTACATCAAGGAGTTATAACCGAACTAAATCCTTGGGACTCTTTTAATCCCGGCCGTTTAGATCAACATCTTTTCCCTTTTTATCAAAATGATTTGGCAGAAAAGCATCAAACAAAAGATGAAATAATCGAGCTTTTACAAGCCTTTTGGGTGAAATTCAACAATCATCCATCTCCACCCAAAATGGGTGTGACTGCCAAAGAAAGCAATACTTTTACCGATTTTGCACTTATCAATCTGGGCGGATTAAAAGAAGATGGAACAGATGCGGTAAATGAAATGAGCTATATTCTATTAGATATCATTGAAGAAATGCGCATTTTGCAACCCAGCTCTATGATACAGTTGAGCAAACACAATCCCGATAAATTTATTCGTCGTGCGATCGATATCATAAAAACAGGTTTTGGACAACCTTCACTCTTTAATACCGACGCAATTATTCAAGAATTAGTTAATCAAGGGAAAAATACAATAGACGCAAGAAAAGGAGGCGCCAGCGGTTGTGTTGAGACAGGTGCTTTTGGAACAGAAGCCTATATTTTAACAGGCTATTTTAATCTGGCTAAAGTCCTGGAAATAACGCTCAATAACGGAATTGATCCGCTTACCAATAAATTTATTGGAATGAATAGCGGAACCATTGAAAACATTACATCTTTCGAAGATTTAATGCTTGCTTATAAAAAGCAATTGAATCATTTTATTGATATTAAAATAGAAGGGAATAATAGTATTGATCGCGTGATTTCCAAAGAACTTCCCGCTCCATTTCTCTCCGTTTTTATTGATGATTGTATTGCAAATGCGAAAGATTATAATGCGGGCGGAGCACGCTACAATACAAGCTATATTCAAGGTGTCGGATTAGGTAGTTTGACAGATTCATTAAGCGCATTAAAACAGCATGTTTTTGATAAAAAAACTATTACCCTTTCCGCTTTTACGGAAGTCTTAAAACAAAATTTCAAAGGCAATGAACTTTTTCGACAGCGATTACTGGAGGAAACACCAAAATTCGGGAATGATGATGATCGTGTGGATGCTATTGCTGTACAAATCTTCGAACTCTATTTTAATGCTGTTGATGGTCGACCTTCGGCAAAAGGAGGTACTTTCCGAATTAATATGTTACCCACCACTTCGCATGTCTATTTCGGAAGCAAAATAGGCGCTTTACCCGATGGAAGAAAAGCCGGCAAACCTCTTTCAGAAGGTATATCTCCAGTTCAAGGCGCCGATAGAAAAGGTCCAACTGCCGTATTGAAATCAGCATCAAAAATTGATCATTTTCGTACTGGAGGCACTTTGCTTAATCAAAAATTTACACCTCAGATATTAGAAGATGAAACTGGGCAAGAACAAGTGAAAAACTTGGTTCGCACCTATTTTAATCTAAATGGACATCATATTCAATTCAATGTGGTTACAGCGGAAACTCTGCGCAAAGCTAAACTTGAACCTGAAAAATACCGCGATTTAATTGTACGCGTGGCAGGCTATAGCGATTATTTTATTGAATTGACTGAGGAATTGCAAGATGAAATTATTAAACGTACTGAACATCAGAATTTTTAATAAATCTATATTATTTACTGACTAAGAAAGCTTTTCATTATCATTTTTTCATTTGTATTTTCTGTTTACAATGCATACATTTGACTTTTGAAAGACCATTTAAAGTAAGAAAACAAACCATAAAAAACACAATTAGTAATTCCTATGGAAAGCATTTCCGAAAATACTAACTTAGAACAAGAAAACAAACGCCTTTTAGACCTTCTCAAAGACAAGGAAAACCAATTTAATAAGGAGCGTTTGCTGTTGCAAAAATTAGATTTATTCAATGAAAATACTCCTTTGGCTGTTATTGAATGGGACTCAAATTATTGTGTTACAGATTGGAATAAATCTGCGGAAACTATATTCGGCTACACAAAAGAAGAAGTGCTTGGCAAACGAGTTTCAGAACTCATCGTTCCCGATTCCGCCAAAAAAATAACAGACCAAATTTGGGATTTACTTTATAAGAATAAGGGTGGGTATAGAAATACCAATGAAAATATTAGAAAAGATGGAAAACTAATTGTTTGCGAATGGTATAACATCGCTAATATCGACCTTGAAGGAAAAATAATAGGTATTTCCTCTATGGCCTTGGATATAACTGAAAAAAACAAGCTTCAAGAAGAGCTTAACGATAGCAATGCTCGTTATAAAATGCTATCAGAATTAACCTTTGAAGGAATTATTATTCATAAAGAGGGGATTGTTATCGATATAAATTCCAGTCTAGAACGCCTTACTTTATATAAGAGAGAGGAAATAATTGACAAAAACATCATTAATCAATTTATTCCTGAAGAATTTAAACCTCTGATTATCAAAAATATCAAAAACAAACATACTTCCCCTTATGAAATTAAAATAATTCGTAAAGATAGAGCATTGATTTGGGTGGAAGTTGAGGCAAAAAATATAATATATCAAGGACAAGAAATTCGTATTGTAGCTCTACGCGATATTCAAAAGAGGAAAGAAAATGAAGAAAAATTAAAAAAAGCCCTTCTTGAAGCACAAGAATCGGACAGACTCAAATCAACTTTTCTTTCAACAATTTCTCATGAATTGCGTACTCCATTGAATGCCGTTATTGGTTTTTCGGATTTGATTGATGAAAGCATGGAAATTGAAGAAGCCGCTTCATTATCTAAATTGATTTTCAAAAGCGGAAATCATTTACTAGAAATTCTCAACGATATTTTCGAATTAAGCATGCTTGCCGATGGAACTGCAGTTTTTGTAAAAGAGAAAATAAACCTCCACAGCTTGCTGGATGAAATCGAAGAATACATTTTTCTGGAAAAACGAAAAATGAATAAAGAGAACATCAATCTTATCTTTAAGTTCGATACTACTGATAGTAATTTGCAAGTAGAGACAGACCCAAAACACTTTAAGCAAATTTTTATTCATCTATTAAAAAATGCTTTAAAATATACCAAAAAAGGAACTATTGAAGTGGGTTATGAAAAACAAGTTACCCAATTAAAATTTTATATTAAAGACACCGGAATTGGTATTGCAAAAGAGAAACAAGCACAAGTTTTTGATGTATTCCGCCAAATTGACGATAAACATACGCGTGAATTCGAAGGTGTTGGAATAGGTCTATCTATAGCTAAATCATTTTGCGAGAATCTAGGTGGAGAAATCAGTTTAGAATCTGAACTGGGTAAAGGATCTACTTTTTATTTTACGCTTCCTCATAAAAATGCGACAATAAAGAAGAAGACCGTTTTCCACGATCCTATCATTGATTTATCCATACTCACAGGCAAAACAATTCTAATCGCAGAAGATGATATGCAGAGCTTTGAATTGCTCAATATGTATTTGAAGCCGTGGAGAACCAAAATAATTTGGGCTAAAAATGGTGTTGATGCCATCAGCCTTTTTGAATTGAATAAGGAGATTGATATCATTCTAATGGATATAAAGCTACCTGTTTTAAGCGGTTATGATGCAACAAAAGAAATTAAACGGATTTCGCCGGACACTCCCATAATTGCCCAAACTGCTTATGCAATTAACAATGAAGCTGAAAATGCTATCGAAGCTGGTTGTGATGATTATATTTCCAAACCCATCGATTGGAAAATATTATCCGAAAAAATGGCTCTTCTCTTATTGAATCGCAATAAAGAGAATTAATACGTCCGATATTTAGAGATGACAGAACCATCGAGACTGAGCATTTCTATGTTCAAGTCTACCGTCATACAAGAATGAATGGGATATATCGCTAGCAAATCACCCAAATTGATTTGGTCTATCTCTGTACTTGGCATGTTTATTAATCCGTGTTCCTGAGATAAACTTTCGACATAAGCTCCCGAAATTAAACGGCCAAAACCCTGCTCATCAGGAATAGAAACCAATCCGAAAATATCTTTTCCTTTCCATTTTAATTTTTCTTTTGATAAATGAACTCCGCCTCCATAAATGACGATTTGATTTCTTTTTGGATATTTGGCCACCACCGGACAATATACAGCAACCGCAATATTCTCGACTTTGCAAGCCCCCAAGAGATATTGCATAACATCATAAAAAACAAAATTTCCTGGGCGCATTTCATCAACACCATCAAATTCTATAGCTAAAGAAGCCGCAGGAGTATCTCCCAACGAAAGAATCAAATTTTGATAGTCTCGTATAAAATAGTGCTTCAAATCAAGCATTTTTCGTCTTGAAGTATCAAAAAGCGAAAGCACATCCTCTACCTTAGGCTGAGAATACGTATTTCCAGTATGACTTAAAAAACCGACAAATGCAAATTGCGGAACAGCTTCAATAGCACGAATAACCTCCTCTATTTGCGTTAACTCTTCCCATAAAATACCAGAACGAAAATAACCTGTATCAATTTCTATAAATAAACTAATTTTAGGAGAAATACCTTCTGACAATATCTTCACTTTTTCTAGCGAATCAACCAATATTTGCAATTGTATTTGTTCCGCCAAAGCATTCATTTCTTTAATTTCTAACAGATTAGCCGGAAAAGCAATGGTAATATCGGTCCATTCATTTTTAGCAAAATACGATGCCATTCCTACCGAGGACACCGTACATTTAGTTATCCCAAACTTGCGATATAATTCCCCTATAAAATGAGATTGGTGTGTTTTAAAATGTGGTCGAAATTGGATGCCCTTTTGCGTAAATTTTTCGGCCATCCTTTTAATATTTTGCTCCGCAATTTTTAAATCGACAACCAAAGTAGGTTTAGTAATTTCCATTCGTCTAAGTTTTAATCCAAATGTACTAAAAAAAGGACTTTCTTAATCAAAATCTCACACCTGACAAAAAATAATAATGCGTTTTTTAGTGTTCAAATTTTTAAGACCTTTGCTCCTTTAAAAAGCAATATGGAAAATAGAAAAAATGTAATATTAGGTGCTGTTTTAATAAGCTTCTCGGCAATTTTATGGGGATTCGACGGTGTTGTTTTAACACCACGATTAAGTAATCTAAACATCGATTTTGTCGTTTTTGTTTTACACTTTTTCCCTTTTCTGCTCATGAATCTTTTCTTATTTAAGCGCTATAAGCTGATTAAGAAATTAAGTGTGAACGAAATCATTGCCTTGTTTGGAGTCGCTCTATTTGGCGGAGCTCTAGGAACAGTCTCCATTGTGAAAGCTTTATTTTTAGTCGATTTTCAATATCTTAGTATTGTCGTTTTATTGCAAAAACTACAACCCATATTTGCTATTTTGTTAGCCGCCACTTTTTTAAAAGAAAGACTCGGTAAAAATTTCATACTTTGGGCTTCCGTGGCACTAGTGGCAGGTTATTTCCTAACTTTTGGTTTTGCTCTACCAAAATTTCATGAAGACCAAAACTCCATGATGGCTGCTCTTTTCAGTATTTTGGCAGCATTTTCATTTGGTAGTTCAACGGTTTTCAGTAAACGCCTATTACGAAAACTCGATTTTATTTCGGCAGCATTTTTTAGGTACGGACTAACGAGTATAATTATGCTTCTTATTGTTTTGGGAAACGGTAGCCTTACCGAATTTCAGAACCTTACAACCTTAAATTGGTGGATTATTGGTATTATTTCATTAACCACCGGATCGGGAGCTATCTTTTTATATTACTACGGACTCAAACATGTAAGAGCAATCATATCAACAATTTCAGAATTATTCTTCCCTATTTCCGCAATACTATTTGATTATATATTTAACAACCACTTGCTAAGTCTTATACAATGGTTGAGTGCTGGCCTTATGATATTTGCCATTATTCGCTTAAACTCCGATAATAAAAGACAACAAGCCTAAGCTTAATCGTTTTTTACCAGAAAGCTAATTTGGGTATGACTGCTGTATTTCTCTCCCGGATTAATAAAAATGGATGGGAAATCAGGATGATTTGGGGCATCGGGAAATCCTTGTGTTTCCATACAAAATCCTGCATGTTTACTGTATTTTATACTTTTTTTCCCGGTTAAACTGCCATCAAAATTATTGGCTGTATAAAATTGCAGCGTTGGCTGATCAGTTACTATATCTAAAATCCGTCCACTTGTTGGTTCTATTACACGAGAAGTAACTAAAAGACTGCCAATTTCTTTATTTATCACAAAAGTATGATCGAATCCTCCATTCGTTTTTGCCAAGTCCTCTCTTATTGTTTTTCCGCGCGAAAAATTGACTGGACTTCCCATCACATAATTAAATTTTCCACTAGGAATAAGATCCGAATCGGTTTCCAAATATTTTAACGCATTGATCATAACATAATGATCCAAAACAGTTTTAGCTTTATTTGCAGCCAGATTGTAATAGAGATGTGAAGTTAAATTAAGTGGAGTCCGCTTATCCGTTTCGGCATTGAAATAAACCATCAATTGATTCTTATTATTTAAAATATATTTTACTTTGAAATCAACATTTCCGGGATAACCATTTTCTCCGTCTGGAGATTGATAAGTAAATTCTACTCCAATCGAATTGTTTTTTGTAAACGATTTCGATTTCCATACCACTTTATTTAAACCTTTAAATCCTCCATGTATATGATGCTTCCCTAGATTCTTATCCAGTTTCACCATAAAAGGACCATCTATATAACTTGCATTTCCAATACGGTTGGCTACACGGCCAACAATGGCACCTATATAATGTGGGTCGTTTTCGTATTCAATTAAAGTATCATAACCCAAAGCGACATCGGCAAATTGACCAAATTTATCAACGGTTTCTAGAGATTGAATTATACAACCATAGTCCAAAACCACTACACGTGTTTTATTATTGTTTTCCAAAGCATAAGTGGAAACCTTTTCTCCGCTTTTAGTTGTGCCAAAATAGTCTTCTTTTACTTCCATCTCAATGTTTTGGCAAAGATATTTAACTAATTTTTTATCTCATAGGAACAGGGAATAAATATTTCAAAGCAAAATCACTTTTTCTCTAACTTGATTTTTTCAATTTTTTTTTGTTATTTTGAACTCTAACTTAATAAAACCCGTTTAAATCTATGACTGAGACTCAAGATTATATTGTCTTCACCTTACACAATTTCGATCAAATTCCGCAGGTAAACAAATACTTAAACGCAGAACAGTATCGAGCCATCGAAGTTGTTGGCACCGTACTCCCTTTTAAAGTAAATAATTACGTAATTGATGAATTGATTAATTGGGACAATGTCCCAAACGATCCTATTTTCATCCTTACTTTCCCACAAAAGGAGATGCTTAAAGAAGAACATTATCATCTTGTTGATCAAGCATTAAAAAATGAAATACCACAAATTGAGTTAAAAAAAATTGTAAATTCAATACGAGCTGAACTTAATCCAAATCCTGCAGGACAACAAGATCATAATGTTCCCATTTTGGATGGACAACGCCTACATGGAGTTCAGCATAAATACGACCAAACACTTTTATTTTTTCCCAGTCACGGACAAACGTGTCACGCCTACTGCACCTTCTGTTTCCGTTGGCCTCAATTTATTGGCGATAAAAATCTGAAATTTGCTCAAAATGAAACTTCAAATGTTATTGAATATTTAAAACGCCATCCAAAAATTACAGATGTATTATTTACGGGAGGAGATCCTATGACTATGAGTGCTAGTCGCCTGAGAGCTTACCTCGAACCATTTTTAAGCCCAGAACTAGACCATGTTCAAACCATTAGAATTGGCACAAAATCTATATCTTATTGGCCTTACCGCTATATAAATGATAAGGACACTGAAGAGTTATTGGATTTATTCCGTCAAATAACCGAAGCTGGAAAACATTTGGCTTTTATGGCTCATATAAACCATCCTGCAGAATTAAAAACGGAAGCTGTTGTTCAAGCCATCAAAAATATCAAGGCAATAGGTGTTGAGATTAGAACACAGTCGCCAATAATGCGTCATATCAACGATAAAGCTTGTACTTGGAGAGATATGTGGAATATACAAGTTCAGCTTGGATTAATTCCTTACTATATGTTTATAGCCCGTGATACAGGAGCACAACATTATTTCTCTGTTCCATTGGTAAAAGCTTGGCAGATTTATAAAGATGCTTATCGTCAGGTTAGTGGTATTGCAAGAACAGTGAGAGGCCCAAGTATGTCAGCTCATCCTGGTAAAATCGAAATTGTTGGCCCAGCTACCATAAATGGCGAAGAAGTACTTACCCTTAATTTTATTCAAGGGCGCAATTCAAACTGGGTAAAACAACCTTTCTTTGCAGAATATGATGAAAATGCAACTTGGCTAAACGACTTAAAACCAGCTTTTGGTAAGAAGAAATTCTTCTTTGAAACAGAGCTGATTGACGATGTCAAACTAAATTAAGCAATCCTAATTCATCTTCTTAAATTCTTTTGAACAATGACGTTTATGCATTTATAAACTGACATATTGTCTCTACCTAAATGATTTTTTAAGCCCAAACTTTAAATCGCTTTAGAATCACCTTTTGGCATAATTTCTGATAAGGATGTTCAAACGATATAAATAACAATAAATAATAATTGAAATGGTATTACCAACAAATTTAAAACACGTTGCAACAGCTCAAGAGCTAACAGACTTAATCAACGAAAAAGAAAATGTAATGGTTTGCGCTGGTCGTATGGGGCCAATGTGCCTACCTGTTTACGATAGCATGAAAACACTCGAAGAATCAGGTGATTACGATCATATTGAATTCCGTGATATGCTTTTTGATAGCCCAGAAGCTGCCATTATCAGAAACTTACCTGAATGTCGCTCATTTATGGGTCTTCCTTTTAACGTTTACTATAAAAACGGTAAAGTAGTTAAAGCAACAACGAGTATCCAAAGTATGGATATGATTACACTCATTCTTGACTCAGAATTTGCAAAATAATTTTTAATTTAAAAGAAAGAGTCTAAAGAGATTTTAGATTTTTCCTTCGCGATACTTCGTGTCAACTTTGATATACTTCGTGGTTTTTTTTCATAAATTTACCACAAAGGAACTCTAAGGATTTCACAAAGGAGCTCAAAGGACTTTTTAGACAATTTTTTAGTTTCTTAACAAAATGGAAAATACAAACTTTGATGTTATTATTCTCGGCGGCGGACCTGCAGGTTTAACAGCCGGTATGTATCTTGCAAGAGGCAAAGCTAAAGCCTTGATTATCGATAGTAGTATGATTGGCGGCCAAACCATTCTTACTCATGAAATTGCAAATTACCCGGGCATTGAAAGTACCAGCGGATTTATGCTTGCCAACACAATGAAAAAGCAGGCGGAAAATTTCGGTTGTACAATTAAATCCAATGCTAAAGTAGAGGAATTGGTTTTGGAAAGCAATCGGAAAAGCATTCGCATAGCTAATGGCGAGATTTATACAGCTAAAGCTATAATTTTAGCTACCGGAGGTCGTTCCAGAATGCTCGGAGTTAAAGGAGAAAAACAATTCAAAGGCATGGGGATTTCCTATTGTGCAACCTGCGATGGGGACTTTTTTACAGGCAAAGAAATTATTGTTGTCGGCGGAGGAAACTCTGCTCTTGAAGAAGCCGTTTCTTTAACGAATTATGCTAGCAAAGTAACTATTGTTCATCAATTTGATCATTTCCAGGCTTTTCAACATGCTATTGACGAAGTCAAAGCGAATGAAAAAATAGATTTCATTATGGAATCACAGATCAACGAATTTAAAGGTGAAGCCGGTTTACAAGCAGTAGAAATAGAGCATATTCCTACCGGTAAAAAAGAAACAAAAGAAATTAATGGAGTTTTTATTTTTATCGGTTACGAAGCCCAAACAGAAATATTACACAATACAGCTGTAAAACTCAACGACTACAAAGAAATACTCGTCGATGCAGCTATGCAAACCAATATTGAAGGCATTTTTGCAGCCGGAGATTCCTTGGCAAAACGTTATCGACAAATAACAACTGCGGTTTCTGATGGAACTATAGCGGCCTTAAGTGCACTAGAATATATCAATAAAAAATGATTTTTAGTTAGGTAATTAGTTGGTTAAAGTCGGGTGATCATTCACTCGACTTTTTTTATGAAAATTTTCATTTAAATAATTGCTACTCTAAAAATATTTGTAATTTTGCACTAGTTTATAAGGTTCTTCAGGGCAGGGTGTAATTCCCGACCGGCGGTGATAATCCGCGACTTCCGAATACTCGGAACTGATTTGGTGAAATTCCAAAATCGACAGTAAAGTCTGGATGGAAGAAGAACAAAAGCGATTGCTTCAAAGGCGTATGCCTTTGTTTGTGGTGTGCTTATTAAAGCCCTGAAGTTTTTTTGAAAACTTGAGGGCTTTTTTTATGACAAAAAACACCAAACAGCAGCTGGAATTTGATCGCAAAATGATGCGAAACAGTCTTCGTTTGGCAAAAAAAGGCTATGGATTTGTTGCTCCAAATCCGCTCGTTGGTGCAACCATAGTGAAAAACAGAAAAATTATTGGAGAAGGATGGCACGCAAAATATGGGGAAACCCATGCCGAAATAAATGCAATCAATAATTCAATAGAATCTGTCGAAAGCTCTACTATTTATATAAATCTTGAACCTTGTTCTCATCAAGGGAAAACGCCGGCTTGTTCGTTGGCACTTATCCAAAACAAATTTAAGCGAGTGGTTATATCTAGTCTCGACCCTAATCCTCTTGTTTCTGGCAGGGGTGTAAATATGCTTTTACTAGCTGGAATTGAAGTAGAAACGGGGATTCTAAAAAAGGAAGCATTAAAATTAAACGAACGTTTTTTTAAATTTATACAAAGCAAACAGCCATTCATTGCAATTAAAATGGCAAACAGCTTGGATGGAAAAATCGCAACTTATACTGGCGATTCAAAATGGATTACTAATGAAAAATCCAGACTTTTTTCGCATCGATTACGTTTGCAATATTCAGCCATACTGGTAGGAATCAATACCATTCTTGCAGATAATCCTGTATTGAATGTACGCTTAAAAAATATCAAAACCAGAAACCCTTTACGGATTGTTCTGGATTCCAAATTGCAGATTTCTCTAGACGCGAAAATTCTTGATATCAGCACTGCTCCAACGCTGATTGCGACTACTGAACAAGCAGCTTTGGATAAAATTAAACAATTAGAAAATTTGGGTGTACAAGTGCTACTTTGTCCAGTTAAAGAAGGCAGAATTGATTTGCAATTCTTAATTGAAAAGCTGGGAAGTATTGGCATAGATAGCGTGCTTGTTGAAGGCGGAGGAACAGTAAATTTCGGCTTTGCCAAGGAAAAATTAGTGGATAAAGTCTATGCTTTTTTTGCACCTAAACTTATTGGAGGGAAAAGTGCTAAAACAGGAATGGAAGGCGATGGATTTGCGACTTTAAGCGATGCCATAGAATTAAAAAACCTTTCCTATACAAAAATGAAAAATGATTTATTAATTGAAGCCTATACCTAATGTTTACAGGATTAATTGAAGAAATAGGAAAAATCAGCAAGATCACGAAAGGGAATAATTCGTATCAGTTTAGTATTCAAGCTAAAACTATTTTAGACGATCTAAAAGTAGGCGATTCTGTGGCCACCAACGGCGCTTGTCTCACAGTAATTTCAAAAAATGAAACCCAATTCACCGTAGATATTATGACCGAAACCGTAAAGCGAACCAATTTTAGCCAATTAAAACTTGGCGACTTTGTAAATCTGGAACGAGCGCTTTGCCTATCCGATCGTCTTGGAGGTCATTTAGTTTCCGGCCATATTGATGGGACAGGAAAAATTAGTTCTATTAAAAAAGAGGATATTGCTACTATTTTCAGTATCGAAGCCTCTAAAGAACTGCTTGATCAAATACTAAACAAAGGTTCAGTAGCCATCGATGGCATTTCTTTAACAATAATTGCAGTTGGCGATAAAGAATTTCAAGTCAGTATTATTCCACATACTTCGCAAGAAACAACACTTTTAAAAAAGCAAATAGGAGATTTTGTCAATCTGGAAACAGATATGATTGGCAAATATGTTTTGCGCTTTTTAAATACCAATAAAAAAGAAAACTTAAACACCGCTAAAACCTCCAAAATAAATATGAATTTTTTAACTGAAAACGGATATCTATAATGAACAAATATTTTAATTCGATTGAAGAAGCATTGGCAGATATTAAAGCCGGCAAAATGCTGATAGTTGTTGATGATGAAAATAGAGAAAACGAAGGCGATCTGTTAATGGCCGCCGAATTCGCTACTCCTGCAGCTATTAACTTTATGGCCACTTATGGCCGTGGTTTGATTTGCACTCCCATGACTTCCTCCCGATTAAATGCTTTGGGAATAAACTCCATGGTTCAAAAGAACACCGACCCTCACAATACAGCTTTTACTGTTTCGGTAGATGCTAAAAATACAAAGACAGGCATTTCTGCCTTTGAAAGATCGGCCACTGTTCAGTTGTTAATTCATCCAAATGCAAAATCAACAGATTTTAATCATCCCGGTCATGTTTTTCCTTTAGTCGCCAAAGAAAGAGGCGTTTTAGAGCGTGCGGGTCATACGGAAGCAGCAGTTGATATAGCACGTATTGCCGGATTTGAACCTGCCGGAGTGATTTGTGAAATAATGAACGAAGATGGGAGTATGGCCAGACTTCCGGAGCTTATACAATTCAAAAAAAAACACAGTTTAAAATTAATCAGCATCGCGTCTCTTATAGAATATCGCCGTAAAACAGAAAGCATGGCTCACTTTGTAACGGAAGTAGAAATGCCAACCAAGCACGGTAATTTTCAAGCTTTTGGATTTACTCACAAAATGACAGGCAAAGAACATATGGCTTTGGTTATGGGTGATGTAAAAAATAATAAACCTGTATTAGTCAGAATCCATTCTGAATGTCTAACTGGTGATGTTTTTTGTTCTTTAAGATGCGATTGTGGAGAACAGCTTAACGAAGCTATGAAAAGAATTGCAGAAGAAGGAAGTGGAGTTCTCATTTATTTACGCCAGGAAGGCAGAGGCATTGGCTTGATGAACAAGTTAAAAGCCTATAAATTACAAGATGCAGGAATGGATACCGTTGAAGCCAATGAAGCTTTGGGTTTTGCGCCCGATATGCGAAATTATACTATTAGCGGTGAGATTTTAGCCTATTTAGGAGTTAAGAAAGTAAAACTGATGACTAACAATCCCGATAAAATAAATTCACTTAAAGATTTCGGAATCGAAGTAGTGGAACGCGTTCATATTGAGATGAATCATCACGAAAAAAATCATTTCTACATGGAAACAAAAGCACTTAAAATGGGACATATTTTACACAATATTACAATTGAAAAACATCAATAGAAAAATATAAATCGAATGACTATGAAAAAATTAGAAGGAAACTTACACGCTGGCAATCACAAATTTGGAATTATTGTTGGCCGCTTTAACGAATTTATTGGAAGTAAACTTTTAGATGGCGCTTTAGATGCCTTGAAAAGACATGGAGCATCTGAAGAAAACATTGAAATTGCCTGGACTCCGGGAGCTTTCGAAATTCCACTCGTAGCGAAAAAAATGGCGAAAACAAACAAATACGATGCAATTATTTGTTTAGGCGCAGTTATTAGAGGAGCTACTCCTCATTTCGATTATGTGTCAGCAGAAGTATCAAAAGGAATCGCACATGTTTCTTTAGAAACTGAAATTCCTGTAATCTTCGGAATCCTAACTACCGACAATATTGAGCAAGCCATTGAGCGCGCAGGAACTAAATCGGGCAACAAAGGTTTTGACGTTGCCGTTACGGCCATCGAAATGGTAAACCTGATGAAAACTATTGGAAAATAATCATTTTCAGCAGGTTTTTTTAAACACAAAAAATTCTATCTTTGAGCCTTAAAAATATCTTAAACCAGAAAACATGGCACTTGAATTTACAGATGCAAATTTTGAAGAACTCGTATTGAAATCAGACGTCCCCGTAATTGTTGATTTATGGGCAGTTTGGTGTGGTCCTTGCCGTATGGTAGGTCCCATAGTCGAAGAAATAGGAATTGAATATGAAGGACAAGCTATTGTTGGCAAGCTCGACGTGGATAATAATCCAGAGATTGCACGCAGATATAGCATCAGAAATATCCCTACAATTTTATTTTTTAAAAATGGTGAAGTTGTAGACAAACAAGTGGGTGCTGTTCCAAAACAAGTTCTTGTTGGAAAACTAGAACCACTTTTATAAAAAACACGACTAAAACAAAAACCGATAGG
>JAGGUP010000082.1 GCA_021158405.1 Bacteroidales bacterium | reverse complement strand
TTATCCCACTGTGGATGTTCGGATTTTTATACTAAATAATCCTAGGGAGGAAGCAAAGACACACTTGTCTATTGTTTAAACAAAAAGGTTCACACCATCTAGCACATGCGGGACAAGGAAAAAGAACTCGCCGCGTTCTCCGCGCCTGTCCGCCTACTGGCGGATGAAATAAACCTCTGCCATCTCCGTGTAAAACAATAAATTAGACCTAACAAATAGCTGAATATATTATTTGTTATTGGTAGAACACCCCCTGTCATCCTGACGACGAAGGAGGAAGGATCTGCCTAAGCATCCTCCGTGTAATACTAAACAGATGCTTCTCCGTCGGACTTCGGCGTGAGCTCAGTCGAACGCTGACGGACGTGTCCGTCCCCTGACTGATCAGCATGACATGCGCTTTTCTGCCTGCCGCCCACTGGCGGAAGGAAGAACGGCGAAGTCCTCAGCGCAGAATCTCTAATGATAAATTAATAAGATCAGCAGAAAAAAAATACTTACAATTTGGGAATTCAAATACAATATTGTAAATTGCAACATGATAAGAAGAGAAGCAAGTGTAGAATTGCTTAAATTGGCGGCTCAGTTTAAGGCTGTGGCGGTTATTGGCCCCCGTCAATCGGGTAAAACAACATTAGTAAGACATACTTTTGGCCACAAGCCCTATGTGAGTATGGAAAATCCCGATACCCGACAATTTGCGATAGAAGACCCTCGTGGTTTCCTACATCAATTTCCAAATGGCGCTATTTTGGATGAAGCTCAACGGGTTCCTCATCTCTTTTCTTATCTTCAACAAATACTTGATGAGCATAATGAATCTGGATTATTTATTATTACAGGTTCAAACAATTTCCTATTACAAGAAAATATATCACAAAGTCTTGCCGGAAGAATAGCCTATTTAAACTTACTTCCCTTTTCATTGAATGAACTTGCAGATACTGGAAATTGGGGTTTAAATGAACTTCTTTTTAAAGGTGCTTATCCGCCAATTTACGATCAAGCAGTTGAAACCAACAATTGGTATAATAATTATATACGAACCTATATTGAACGTGATGTACGTCAACTAAAAAATATTAAGGATTTATATACTTTTGAGCGATTTATAAAACTTTGTGCAGGGAGAATAGGTCAGCTGTTAAACATGTCAAACCTTGCCATAGAAACAGGGGTTGATCACAAAACAATTTCTTCTTGGATTGGAATTCTTGAAAGTAGTTTTATAATTTATCGTTTGCAACCACATCACAGAAACTTCAATAAGCGAATAGTGAAAATGCCAAAACTATATTTTTATGATACTGGTTTGGCAAGTGCACTTCTTGGTATTCAGAATGAACAACAGATGGATATTAATCCGTACCGTGGTTCTTTATTTGAGAATTTTGTGATTACAGAATTAATCAAAACAAGCTTTAATAAAGCAAAGCAATCTAATATCTATTTTTGGCGTGACAATACTGGTCATGAAATTGATGCTGTGATAGAGCATGCAAATGAGCTCTTGCCCATTGAAATAAAATCGGGGAAAACAATTACATCAGATTATTTTAAGGGTTTGTTTTTTTGGAATAAGCTAAGTAAGCAAAATGGGGGTGCCATTGTTTATGGCGGTAATAGCTTTCAGAAAAGGAGTAATGGGATATCCATTTTCCCATGGAATAGAATTGGCGAACTTGTGAAGCGTATTTATTAGATTCATAAGAATTCACTTTTAATCATTTTTTTATCTTGATGGAGCAGAGCAGCCCAGAAGGGGAGTCTCTTGTGGCTGTAATCAAAATAAAAAGGCGTGTAATAAACCACTCCCCTCCTAGTCCTGATAGCTATCGGGAGGGTGGTCGCAGGTCGCGGTGGTAGAAGTTAATTTATAGCAGGAGAGCAGTACGTGTTTATTTATTTTCTTGGAATACTTCGGCGATTCTTTCCAATACCCTATTTGGCAATTCCCAAACTAATTTATTCTCGAAATGGAGTACACGAATACCTACGTTATTTAGAGGCCTTGTTTTCCTTCGGTCTTTCCACGAAGTGAAGAATCTTATACTGTTGATAAAAGACAGGTAAGAGATTTTTCTCCGTTAGACGACGGATCAAGATGACTGGAAAGGGTTTTGTTATGGTCTCATAAAGTAAAAAGGGGAGAAAGAGAAAAGTTTTCACCCCGTTTGTTCTGAGGCAGATAATAAAATGAGCAAATTAACATATTAGCACATTTCTGCTGAGCTGGATGGTTAATCTGTCGAACTAGCCGAAGTGAAGTGCAATCACCTTTCACCCTTGGTCTTTTTCACCTTTTGACTTTTTAACTTTTAACTTTCAACTTTCAACTTTCAACTTTTCACTTTATAACTTTATAACTTCGTCACCCCGTCACCTTTTCACTTTTAACTTTTAACTTTTTAACTTCATCACCCCATCACCCTCCATGCCCTCCATAAAAAACAACTTCTTCCACAATCTATTGTTTTTATTAAGCAATATTTTGTTTCCTTTGGTCACCTTCTCCTATGTTTCAAGGATACTTGGGCCGGAAGGATTTGGGAAAATTCAATTTGTTGTGGTATTTACACAATATTTTGTGATGATGGCCGCCGTTGGAATTCCAATTTATGGCATTCGTGAAATTGCTAAAGTCCGTCATGATAAATTGCTATTATCGAAACTTTTTTCGGAATTAATTTTTATTAATATACTCACCACAAGCCTTGTATTAGGCTTTTACTTTTTCATCATCTTTACTTTTAACTGGTTTCATAATGATTTAAACTTCTATATTTTGGGTGGTTTACTTGTCTTTGCCTGTTTTTCTACATTGGATTGGTTTTATAATGGAGTGGAACAGTTTCGTTTTATCTCCATTCGGGCTATCACCATCAAAATCATTGCTTTAATTGCCTTATTTGTTTTTGTCAGAACAAAGAATGATCTTATTTTTTACTTTCTGATCATTATTTTTTCAACGCTGGGTAATAATATTTGGAATTTAATACGCATCAGAAAATTCATTCGGATTCAATTTAAACAATTGAATTTAAGACAACACGTTCCTGTCCTCTTAACGCTTTTTGGAACCACTGTTTCTATTAGTATTTATACCTTGATTGATACTTTATTATTGGGCTTTTTAGCCGATGAAACTTCTGTGGGCTTTTATTCGGCAGCGGTAAAAATCAATAAAATGACTATTCCTTTGGTGATCGCTCTGGGGACTGTACTCATTCCTCGAATCACTCAAAGTATTGAAAATAAAGACTATAGCCTTCTTCAATCTCTAATCGACAAGTCTTTCTCCTTTATTGTATTATTGGGAATCCCAATTTCTTTTGGTTTATTTGTTTTTGCTCCGGAGTTTATCCTATCGCTTTCGGGTTCTGAATTTTCCGAAGCCATTCTCACCATGCAAATAACAGCGCCCTTAGTCATTTTAATTGGATTGGGTCATTTGTTTGGTTTCCAATTGTTAATACCGGCAGGACTCGAGAAAAAATATTTGTATGCTACTTTAGCAGGAATGACCATCAGCGTCATCCTAAATTTACTGCTGATTAGTAGTTTTAAAGATAAAGGGACAGCTATTGCCACCGTTGCCGGTGAAATACTCGTTACTTTTATTTCTTTTTATTATGTGAATAAGAAAATGAAATTAACTATCCAATGGTCATTAGTCCTCAAATCGATGATAGCTTCCTTGATTTTCTTGCCTATCGCTTATTTGTTAAGAGCTTATCCCATGGATGTTGTACTGCGCCTGCTCTTGGCTATTGTGTTTTCAGCCTTCTTTTATTTTATGATTCAAATATATATTTTTAAGGAAAAGCAGCTGAAGGAAGTATATTATAGTGTGATTAAATATGTTTTTAGAACTCAGAAAGAAGTTAAGTAGGTTAGTAGGAGAGTAAGTCAAGTAGGATAGTAATTTACCTAAGTACAGATAGTTATCTACGCTCACCCACTCACCCACTATACATACTTACCCACTCAACTCACCCACCATGAAACCCATCGATGCCATTTTTCTAAGCTATTCCAAAACTGAAGAGTTGTATGCCATGACCAAGCTTGCTATTCGCTCTTTGAGAGAAAATAATCCGGACTATATTTTTAATGTATGTGTGGTTCAGACTTGCGATAACAAATTTGGAGATGAAGAATATTTCGACGATGAATCTGTTTTTGTGGTACATCCCAACAAGAAATTTCATTTTAACGATTTCTTAAGATATGGTTATAATGAAATGCCGCACAGCTCTGATTTCATATTGATTTGTAATGATGATATCTATTTTCGTAAAGGCAGCGTGAATGAATTAATCAAAGGAACAAAATACTTTGAAATATGCAGCCCAAAAAATCCGGACTCTCGCTATGATGGGGAGTTACAATCCAAGCACAAAACGGGTTATATTCAAGGATATACAACTTCTGAACATTTATCCGGCTTTTGTCATCTAATCAATAAAAGGATATTCGAAACTATTCCAATCGATATTTTCTGGCATACCAATTTTGGAGGATACTTTCAGGATTATTGGATTGCTTTTCTTTGTAAAGTAAATAAAATCCCGATAGGCTTGTGTGCGGATGCTATTGTGGATCATAATGAGCGTGGCTCTTGGAAGAATCCAAATGTGAGTGAGATAAAATATTTTTCCATGCGACAAAAATCCATCTATAATAGGATGAGAGTTTGGTATATTGTTAAGAAGCATTTAGGGCTTTTTGGAAATAAATTAACTACCAAGGACCTTAAGGATTACGCTAAGAACGCGAAGGAAATGAAATAACTAAACATTTGAAAACAAATAAACTTTGCTCTTTGCGAGACTCTTTGCGCCCCTTGCGGTTAAAAGACTTACAGATCCTGATAAGAAGGCATAATGTCTCAATTAGTATATAACCTCATTGCTCAAAGAAAAAAACATATAAAATGCAAAAACTGAAGCTCATTTTAAATACAGTATTTATACTATTTCTATTAGATACGTTTGAAATAAAGGCTCAATCCTTATCAACCGGCACTACCATTCTGGAAGATTATTACCGAAGAGAGCAACTGTTGGGAAATATCAACCTGAATCATTCTTTTGTCTCCTATCCGCTTTTCCCTGTAGAAGCATTTAATCAGGAAAACCCCTATGATCCGGATAATTTGTTTTCAAATTCCAGATTGCAAAATCCAAACGATAGCTTAGAATTGGAGGATGGAAAATATAGTTTAAAACGTTTACCTATTCTTTGGAAGCAACAAACGAACTATCATCACCCTGAGGAAATAAATGATGGTGCTATGATTCCCGCAAGAGGTTATCAGACCTTGTTAAGCACAGGAATTTATTTCAAGTACGATCATTTAAGCATAAAACTACAACCTGAATTTGTGTATGCAGCAAATTTAGAATATGATGGTTTTCCTCTTACACGAACAGAGCAAGCATGGGCAGACAGAAGATGGTACGAGTATTATTATTATTATTTGAATTATATTGATGCTCCCGAGCGATTTGGGGAAACAGCTTATCAAAGAGTTTTCTGGGGACAAAGCAGTATCCGCTTGACTTTTAATTCGATATCTCTTGGCTTATCAACCGAAAATTTATGGTGGGGCCCGGGAATGAGAAATTCTCTTATTATGACGAATTCAGCTCCGGGATTTACACATTTTACTATAAATACGGTAAAACCAATAGAGACCATTATTGGCTCCTTTGAAGGACAAGTCATTGCAGGATGGTTAAAAAGTTCCGGATTTATGCCTCCGGGAAGTTATCGGGAGAATTCAAATTGGGAAAAATATTATATCCCGAAGTTGGATGACGGCAGATATATAAATGGGATGGTTTTGAGTTATCAGCCAAAATGGGTGCCCGGATTATTTCTTGGTTTAATTCGGAGTTTTCAGGTGTATCATGAAGATAAGGGTGAAAAATTTATCGACTATCTCCCCATTTTTAGTTTTTTCGGAATGGAAAATGGTGGAGGAGATGTTGAAGTTTATAATATGCGTCGTGATGCTTATAATTCGCTCTTTTTTCGTTTTGTTTGGCCGGAATCTCAAGTCGAAATTTATGGCGAATATGGTCGATCAGATTATTTTTGGAATAGTCGCGATTTAGTGGTTCAGATGGATCATTCGAGTGCTTATAATTTGGGGTTCAGAAAATTAATCACTCTAAATCCTGTCAAAAAAGAATATCTTCAAGCACAATTAGAAATTACTCAGCTTGCTCAAAATGCGAATACTATAAAACGTGGTGGCGGTGGCTGGGGTATGGATAAGGTGGTGAGAGATGGATATACCCACAATGGACAATTCTTAGGCTCCGGCATTGGTCCCGGAAGTAATTTGCAAAC
>JAGGUP010000092.1 GCA_021158405.1 Bacteroidales bacterium | reverse complement strand
TTTGCATTAAGCGATAATATGGACGTTTTATTAGATGTATTTATTATGGTAGTAAAAGGCCTTGAAATCCCTTTTTTCTTGCAAAATAAATATCAGAAATATGCTCCTCACTTCGAAGGTTTAATTGGAATATTAACAAAGGGATTAACCCCATAATTTTTTTTATTTATAACTGACTATAAAACATAATTAGTACAAATAGCACGAATAAAAAATGGAAAAAATATTAATAAAAGAATTTCTAAAAGATAAAAATGTTGGAGCAGTAGTATCAAGCTCTAAAAATGTTGTAAAGAAAATCACAAATGAAATTGATTTCGAAAAAGCAGATGTCATTGTGGAATATGGACCTGGTAAAGGAACCATTACGAAACAATTACTAAAAAACATGAAAGTCGGTGCAAGCCTATATGTTTTTGAAACAAATCAGGATTTTATTAATGATTTAAATAATATTAATGATAAGCGATTGATAATAATAAATACAGATGCAAAAAGTGCTTTATCGATACTTAAAAGTAGATATAAAATTGAAAATGTAGATTATGTCATTTCTACAATACCATTTACTTTTCTAGACCGAAGACTAAAAAGAAGAATTATTTTTAATTCTCATACTATGCTCAAAGAAAAAGGGAAATTTATTACATATCAATATACCCCACTTATATATAGTATAATAAAAAATAAGTTTACAAATTTTAGTATTACTCCAAATGTGTCCAATTTTCCTTTTGCTTTTGTAATGAAAGGTGTAAAATAAACCTAATTAAATATGAAAACAATATCTGGTAAAATATTGAAGCTTTTAGGCTGGAAAATAATCGGAGAATTCCCCGATATAGAAAAAAGTGTTATCATATTTGCTCCACATACAAGCTATTGGGATGGGTTTTATGGGAAACTTTTTGCTATGCAAATGGATGTAAACTACAAGTTCTTATCAAAGAAAGAATTTTTCAAATTTCCCCTTAACTATTTCTTCAAACTCTATGGTTCTATTCCCGTTTCTAAAAACAAAGAATATATTAATGAGATAGTTTCACTATTCAAAGAAAACAAAAACCTGCATCTTATTCTTTCTCCGGAAGGGCAATTAGCAAGGACAGATCATTGGAAAAAAGGATTCTATTATATGGCAACAAAAGCTAATGTTCCTATTGTAGTTAGTTATATCGACTATTCCAAAAAAGAAATGGGAATAAAAGAAGTTATCCACGATACCAGCAATATGAAAGAGACAATGAAAAGCATAAGCACTATGTATGCTAATGTAAAAGGGAAATACCCTGAGAATTTTATTTTAGATAAAAGATATAGCTCAGAAATTACTTAAAAATTACTTTTTCTTAACACACCGAAAAAAATGAAAAAAATATCAAGAATAATCTTAGAAACTATGGGATGGGAACTAAGAGGTTCATTCCCCAATATTAAAAAGAGTGTGGTTGTTTTAGCTCCACACACAAGTAATTGGGACTTTATAATAGGTAGATTATACCTGAATGCAATGGGTATAGAAAGCAATACCCTTATGAAAAAAGAAATGTTCTTCTTCCCTTTTAACATTATAATGAGCAAGCTGGGAGCTATTCCTGTTGAAAGAGGAAACACAAACTTAAGTCAAGTATCTCAACTAAAATCAATTTTCGATGAAAAAGAAGAGCTCAATTTATTTATTGCACCAGAAGGAACGCGGAAAAAGGTTACTCACTGGAAAAAAGGCTTCTTCCATATTTCTAAGGAGGCAAAAGTACCTATCGTTTTAAGCTATATTGATTATAAAAAGAAAACGGTTGGAATAGCAGGATTAGTTAATGATCCTAAAAATCTAGAAAATACGATGGAAGAAATATCAGCCTTTTACACAAATATTAACGCTAAACATCCTGAGAATTTTTTAACTGATAAAGAATACAATTAATTTTTTCGCCAATAACTGACTAATAAACAAATAGAGAACAAAATGGATACAACAGTAATAGAAATCATAAGTAAATTATTAGATGTAAAATCGTCAGAAATCAGCCTGAATTCTTCATTTCGGAATTTGAATATTGACAATATGGATTTAGCTGAAATAATTGTTCTCATTGAAAAAAAATTAAAAATATCAGCCAAAAACGATTTGTATGATACAAAAACCGTGGGCGAACTAATTGAAGAATTAAATAAACAAATATTAAAGAACTAAAAAAATAATTTATGAATAAAATAGCAAAAGCAATAGTAGAGTTAAAATGGCTAATAATTATTGTAGTCATTGGATTAACCGCCTTTTTTGGTTTCCAGTTAAAAACCTTAACAATTAATTCCGATGTATTAAGTTCATTGCCCGATGACGACCCTGTTGCAAAACTATACAAAGACGTAGGCAAAAAATACGGTGGGAATGATATGGGAATGATTGTATTAGAAACCAAAGATATTTTTAATACGGAAGTGTTGGAACACGTTAAACAAATAACCGATAGTTTAAAAATAACCGAAGGTATTTCAACTGTAACAAGCTTAACTGATATTATTGACATTAAAAATGTTGATGGAGGTATCGAAATAGGCAAACTGATTGACGAGTACGAATTACCGGATACACAATCTAAATTAGATAGTTTAAAGGACTATGTTTTCTCAAAAGATATGTATAAAGGCTCCATAGTTTCCGACGATGGAACAGCTACACTTATCATGTTCACACTGCTTGATGATGTCGATAAGCAGGCTGTTGCAAAAGAAGTGAAAGATAAGGTTATTGCTCTCAATTTACCCGAAAAATTGTATTTCGGTGGTTTGCCAATGATGATGAATGATATTTCAGACTTAATTATGGCTGATTTAACTTGGCTGTTACCCATAGTGTTTATTATAATAGCTTTTATCCTGTTGTTAAGTTTTCGCTCTGCAAGAGGTGTAATTATGCCGCTCCTAACAGCAGTTATTGCAGTTGTTTGGACACTTGGAATAATGGTATTATTAGGTTTCGAATTAACCAT
>JAGGUP010000147.1 GCA_021158405.1 Bacteroidales bacterium | reverse complement strand
CATTGAAGTTGAATCCTATGAAAATAGAATTTGACTATAATGAACACGAAAAGCCTTTTTTAAAAGGTTATCCAAAAGCACATTTTAATATTTCTCATTCGGGAGATTATGTGGTAGTTGCTTTTTCTGATTGTGCCGTGGGAATAGATATAGAAAAAAATAAAGGGGATCGCTTAAAAGTAGCCAAACGCTTTTTTACCAAAGAAGAATTGGAAGATTTATTTGCATATTCTGGAATTGAAAAACAAATCGATTATTTCTATCAGCTATGGACGCTTAAAGAAAGTTATATGAAAGCGATTGGAAAAGGAATAAGTATGTCGCTCAGTTCTTTCTCCTTTAAAAAATTCTATACTGATTTCAGGTTACGTTATTCGTCTGAAGATATGGGCTATCAGTTCACAACGTATAAAGTACACCCTGACTACGCTTGTAATTTATGTAGCAAATACATCTCAAAGCCCAAGATGGAAGAACTGAGTATTTCTGATTTCGATTATATCTTAAAGGTGTGAATTATTTTGTAAAAAAGTTTTCAATAATAAATAAACTTAAACGTAAAGGTCGCAGTTTTCATCATTCAGATTAGAGCATAGCGATCATAGCGTTTTCTTAGCGCCATTGCGGTTATTTTTTCACTATAAAAATCCATAGATTGGATTAATATTTCGCCATTCTGTCAGGTTTTCAATTAAAACCGACTAAAATGAAATAAAAATCAGGTCTAAATTGCGATGAATTCTTCTGGAATAATTTTTGAGTAGACCAAGACTAAAGATAAAAACATAAAAAATAATATACAATGAGTGAAGCTGTTGAAAATGTAAAAAGCTTGATTATTGGCTCAGGTCCCGCAGGTTATACTGCTGCAATTTATGCCGCAAGAGCAGATTTAAAACCAGTAATGTATCAAGGAATGCAACCCGGTGGACAATTAACAATTACTACCGAAGTCGATAATTTCCCTGGTTATCCTGATGGTGCTGAAGGCCCGAAAATGATGGAAGATATGCAACGTCAAGCCAAACGTTTTGGTGCTGATGTACGTTGGGGAGAAATTACTGATGTTGATTTTTCACAACGTCCGTTTACTTGTAAAGCCGATGATGGTAAAACGATAGTCGCAGAAACGGTGATTATTGCCACTGGTGCTTCTGCTATGTGGTTGGGTTTAGATTCAGAGAAAGAATACAATGGCGGCGGAGTTTCGGCTTGTGCTACTTGCGATGGCTTCTTTTATAAAGGATTGGATGTAGCTGTTGTTGGTGGTGGAGATACAGCCTGTGAAGAGGCTGCTTACCTTGCCAACATGTGTAATAAAGTGTATATGATTGTTCGTCGTGATGAGTTAAGAGCTTCAAAAGCAATGCAACACCGTGTGAGGAACAATCCCAAAATTGAAATTTTGTGGAACCATAACACCAAAGAAATTGTTGGCGAAAAAGCAGGTTTTAATAAAGCTGTAAATGGCGCTATCCTGATTAATAATAAAACCAACGAAGAAAAGCGAATAAATATCTCCGGATTTTTTCTGGCTATCGGTCACAAACCAAATAGTGATCTATTTAAAGGACAGCTCGATTTAGATAAAGTTGGATACATTAAAACCGTTCCCGGTAGCGCGAAGACAAATATTCCCGGTGTATTTGCAGCAGGTGATATTCAAGATACGGTTTATCGTCAGGCCATTACCGCTGCGGGTTCAGGATGTATGGCGGCTATCGAATCGGAAAGATTCCTTGGGGAAAACGAATAAGACTAAAGAAATATATATTTGTGAGAAGGCTGGAGAAATCCAGCCTTTTTCGTTTTAAATTGGGTTCTATTTACTTGAGTTTCTTTGTGAAATCTATGGTGACTATTGTGAAATAAAAATTACCACAGAGACACGGAGTCACAAAGTTTTTATACGCTTATTTGAAAACAAATTTATTCTTTCTTGAGTAATTTATTTCTTCGTGCCTTTGTGCCTTTGTGGTGAAAAAAACAGGAAGTAAATTTGACTTACTCCGCCAAATCAAATTGATCAATTAAATAAATCAAACTCGCCATAGCGGCACTGCCCAATTGCATTTCGCGGAAATTGACATTTTCGAATTTATCATTTGCACTATGATGCATATCGAAATACCGTTGCCAATCAGAACGGTAACCGGCAAGAGGGACTCCTAATTTTTTCAAAGGACCAATATCTACTCCGCCGCCACCGGCAATAATTTTTTCAAGGCCATAAGGTTGAAGTAAATATTGATATTCTTGAATTTTGGATACTATTTCTTTAGATGCTCCTATAGTGAAAAATCGGGGGGTAAATCCACCTGCATCCGATTCTAATGCAAAATAATTCTTGATTTTATTCTCTCTTGTGAAATCGGCATAAGCTTTTCCACCCGATTGGTATAATTCTTCATCCATAAACAAGATGACACGGATACTTCT
This sequence comes from Bacteroidales bacterium, assembly GCA_021158405.1. Classification (GTDB taxonomy): domain Bacteria; phylum Bacteroidota; class Bacteroidia; order Bacteroidales; family UBA12170; genus UBA12170. Next base: position 52,751 of record JAGGUP010000147.1, on the reverse strand, counting down.
TTTATTTTGTAAACCAAGATCCTTAAACATACGCAAAACTTCAGTCGATTGCAAACAACCAACTCCATCATCGTGAGCGCCTTGAGTATTGTGCCAGGCATCTAAATGGCCACCAACTACTATGTATTCATCTGGTTTTTCGCTTCCTTTTAAATCGGCAATCAGATTGTAGGTGTTTGTACTAATATCTTCCGCATCCACTTTAATATTTACTTTTAAATGCGGATTGATTTTCAATGCTGCACTTAATTTCTCAGCATCATTAGTTGAAACGGCAATGGCTGGAATTTTATCCCCTTCCGCATGAAAGGTGCCTGTATGTGGAAAATCATCTAAATTATTATTTACAGAACGTGTGATAGAAGCAATAGCGCCAAATTCCTTCGCAACACCAGGTCCGGCAGTGCGCTGATCCACAGCTTCTGAATAAGCGCGAAAAGTATTATAATACGTGGGATTCATTGAACGGTTATAAAAAACGATCTTCCCTTCAATTTTTTCCCGACCCAATACACGGACTTCATCCAAACTCATTACCTCAATAATTTCGGCATTGACGCCTTTTTTAGGCGTAGATGCTGATGGGCCTAAAGCATCCATTTTCAGTGGAATTTCTTTGCCGTTTACATTCATTGTTGCTGACGCCGAATGACAGATCCAAGCAGGAGAAGAGAAAGCTTGCAAAAAAACGGTATCAGCACCTAAATCTTCCAAATATTTCTTCATTAAATCTACTGCAATAAATGAATTGGGAGTGCCAATTAATCGACCGGGGGCTTTTTCGCATAAAAGGCCAAGCTGATGATAGGCTTGGTGAGTGGTTATGGCATTATCGTATATTTTTTTGATTGTGGTAGCACTTTCCTCCTGTGCAAAAGCTGTGTTTTGTAGAAAAAGAAGGAGTAAAAAAAGTTTGAATAGGTTTTTCATAGTTTTGCATTAAGATCAATACTACATATAGAATTTATTATTTTTAACCGCAATGGTCGCAAAGTAAGCGCAAAGGACGCTATTTATATATACGAAATATTTAATGCTTTGCGTTTATTGCGGTTAATTTAGATTTGCCGTGACTACTATGCTATTACCATTTAAACAAAGGAAAATCCTTCATCAATTCATTCACGCGTTTTTTAACGCTTTCCAGAACAGCTTCACTGTCAATATTTGAAATAACTTCATCAATTAAATCAACGATTATTGGCATATGTTCTTCTTTTAGACCACGAGTGGTAATAGCAGGAGTTCCAACACGCAAACCGGAAGTTTGGAATGGAGAACGGCTATCGAAAGGAACCATATTTTTATTCACTGTTATATCGGCTTTAACCAAAGTATTCTCAACTACTTTTCCTGTAATTTCAGGGAATTTAGAGCGTAGATCGATTAGCATTAAGTGATTATCTGTACCGTCAGAAATTACGTGATATCCTTTAGCGATAAAAGCATCGGCCATAGCTTCTGCATTTTTTTGAACCTGGAGGATATAAGTCATATAATTATCGGTCAAAGCTTCGCCAAAAGCAACGGCTTTAGCAGCGATTACATGCTCTAATGGACCTCCTTGAATGCCTGGAAAAACGGCAGAGTTTAATAAAGCTGACATCATTTTTGTTGCTCCTTTAGGTGTTTTCTTTCCCCAAGGATTTTCAAAATCCTCACCCATTAAAATCAATCCTCCGCGTGGCCCGCGTAAAGTTTTATGTGTAGTTGTGGTAACGATATGGCAATAGGGAAGGGGATCATTTAAAAGTCCTTTGGCAATTAAACCGGAAGGATGAGAAATATCAGCAAAAAGAATAGCGCCAATTTTATCTGCTATCTCGCGCATACGTTCATAATCCCAATCGCGTGAATAAGCAGAAGCTCCGGCGATAATCAATTTTGGTTTACTTTCTAAAGCACGCGCTTCCATCATATCATAATCCACTTCACCAGATTCTTCAGTTACTTCATAAGAAATAGCATTATAAAGAATCCCAGATGAGTTAACAGCGCTGCCGTGTGAAAGGTGTCCGCCGTGCGAAAGATCTAGACCCATAAAGGTATCACCTGGTTTTAAACAAGCTAGCATTACGGCCATATTTGCCTGAGCTCCTGAATGAGGCTGAACATTAGCATAATCACAGGCGAATAATTCTTTGGCGCGATCGATAGCTAATTGTTCGGTTTGATCAACGATTTCGCATCCACCGTAATAACGTTTACCGGGATAGCCCTCGGCATATTTATTGGTTAAAACAGAACCCATGGCTTGCAATACTTCGTCACTAACAAAGTTTTCGGAAGCAATTAATTCAAGACCTTGCATCTGACGTTGTTTTTCTTTGGCAATCAGGTCAAATATTTCCTTATCTCTTAACATAATGGATATTTTTTGTGTTTTTATATTAGCTTAATGATCCTATTTTTTATCGAAAAAACAGATCACAAAAGTAGGAATTCCGTTTTGATAAAGCAATCAAAACCAAAGAATTCTACTTTATACAATTACTTTTTCCCTACGACTAATTCTATCATTTGATCTTCTTGCAAGTATTGATTGGCAATGCCTTTAATATCTTCAGGACTAACATTATGAATTTGATTTAAGTACTGCTGATAAAAATCTTCCGGCAAGCCGTGTTCGTAAAGTGATTTTATCACTTCCCCTAAGGCAAAAGGTCCATTTAATGTTCTGAGAAAAGTCCCGGAGATATAATTTTTCACCAAACTTAATTCTTCCTCTTTCACACTTTCAGTTCGTAAACGCTTCAGTTCAAACCGAATTTCGTCTAGCGCTTTCTGTGCTACATCGGCTCCAACTTCACTACTAATAATAAAGGAGCTATCCTGAATTTGTGGATAAATACCCGCATAAATACCATAAGTATAGCCTTTGTCCTCTCTGATATTACTCATCAATCGGGAACCAAAATAGCCACCAAACAAGGTCGTTACTACGCTTAAAGCAAAATAATCGGGATGATTTCTTCCAATGCTTCTTTTTCCCATCCGAATAGCTGATTGAAGAACATTTTCTTTAGGAATAAAATGCTTTAAATTAGTGCTGGAATTGGCATTAACGGGAAGGGTTTTGACTAGCGTATTTGAGCCCCAATCGTCTTCACCGAAATATTTATTGACTAGATTCAGAGTCGATTCGTTTACTTTTCCTGAAATAAAAATCCGACAATTCTTACTGCCATAATATTTTTGATGGAATTCTTTTAATAAGGCAGGAGTAATCGACTCATAATCTTCAAGTTTTGCAGAAGATCCATAAGGATGATTTTCGCCAAAAAGCAAGGCCGAAAATTGTTTTTGTGCGATATATGTTACTTTTTGCTTACGAACAATAAACTCTTGTTTTTCTTGTTCGAGAAGGCGGTTTAATTCTGCTTCTCCAAATTTCGGGTTTTTCACCATATCCGCAACGATTGTTAAAACAGATGTCAGATGTTTGTTTAAGGTGAAAATGTCGATACAAGCATTATCTCTATTTATTTTTTTATGGACAAAAGCGCCATAATCATCCAGTTTCTCGGCTATTTCGGCAGCTGTATATTTAGTGCTTCCTTCTTCTAACATTTGCCCGGTAAAGAAAGCCTCAAGCGCTTGTGATTGAAACCAAATGCCTGCTTTAAAAACAAGTTGTATTTTTACAACTTCCTGGGTGCCAACATTAATAGTGAAAACCGGAATGTCATTTGATAAGTTCGATTTATTGATAGCAGGTAAAGCAATTTCTTTTATTGTTTTTATTTTTGGTGCAGAGTTTCTATTTAGTTGCATTTTTTTCTTGGTTTGAACGGTAATACAAAGTGGAAGCGTTTTTGGGTTGAAAAATTTCCTGTGCTATTTGCTGAATTTCCTCAGCACTTATTTTGGCGTAGATTTCCTTTTCCAGATTTACAGTATTCGCATCTCCCAGACTTTCGGCGATAGCTAAATTGATAGCATTATTTAATACACTGGTTTCACTAAAAATATGACTTGCTTCCAATTTGTTTTTTACTTTTTGTAATTCGAAACTCGGAATCAATTCATTGCTAATCAATTCAAGTTCTTCGACCAATCGTTTATCAGCTTCTTCTAAAGAAATCCCATCGGCTGGTTTTCCGCTAAAAACGAAAAGACCCGGATCAAAATCGCCGGTAATATAGGCGTCTAATTCAGAGAAAATGCCTTCATCTTTGATAAGCTTTCGGTAAAGGCGTGAGGAATTACCATTCGATAAAATATCGGAAAGCAAATCAGCAATATAATAATCCTTAGTTCCATGAGCTGCCATATGATAGGCTTTGTAAAGCGAATCTACCGGCACATCGCGATAAACTTCTTGAAAACGAGATTCTGTTTGCTCGGGTTCTTGCACAAGTACATCATGAATTTTTTTCCCTGCAGGAATTTCGCCAAACCATTTTTCTGTCAATGCCAATATTTCTTCGGCTTCAATATTTCCGGCAACAACCAAAATAGCATTGTTTGGATTGTAGTACTTTTTATAGAAGGCCTTTACGTCTTCCATTTTAGCATCTTCGATATGTTTTATTTCTTTTCCAATCGTATTCCATCGATAGGGATGATGCTTGTATGCCAATGGTTTTAACAATAACCAAACATCACCGTAAGGCTGATTTAAATAGGATTGTTTAAACTCTTCTATTACAACCTGACGTTGCACATCCATACTCTTTTTTGAAAATCCCAGATTCAACATCCGATCAGATTCCAGCCAAAAAGCGGTTTCAAGATTTTCCTTTGGAAGTGTGATATAATAGTTTGTAATATCACTATTTGTAAACGCATTATTTTCTCCACCCGCTTTTTCAAGAGGTTGGTCAAAGCTCGGAATATTTACAGACCCTCCAAACATGAGATGCTCAAACAAATGTGCAAAGCCAGTTTTGTCAGGCGTTTCGTTTCTAGAACCAACTTTATACAATACATTTACAGCGACTATAGGCGTTGAATCGTCTTTGTGAACAAGTAAAGTTAAACCGTTTGAAAGGGTGAATTTTTTATAATCGATCATTCGTGATTTTTCGTTATTAGCGATTTAATTTCGCCATAAATTGTTTTTCGTCAATGAGAAAACGTTTGTGAATTCCTTCTCCAATAATACCGTCATTATCAAAAGCCTCTACTCTAAAAGTCAATTTTGAGCGATCTATTTCGATAAGCTCTGCAATGCAAAGAACGGCTTCTCCTAGCGGAGTTGCTTTCAGATGTTTCACCTGAACTTCTGTTCCTACACTATTTTGATTTTTTCCCAAAGAGTCAGAAATACACATCATAGCTGTTTTTTCCATTAGTGCAATCATAGCTGGTGTGGCAAACACTTTCAGACTACCCGAACCATAATTTGCAGCCGTATCTTTAGGACTTACAATAATCTCGAATTCAGCTTTTAAACCTAGTTGGAGCTCCATACTTTTTTAATAAAACCTTGGGGTTTATAATTTAGGTTTTCACCTTTTTAACTTCCAGAATATCCATCTCAACTACCATCGAGTATCCAATTTGGTCAATACGGATAAGAATCTTTTTCTTTTTATCACTGTCGTAGATAACTTCTCCCGAATAGCCCGTGAGAGCACCAGATTCAATGACAATCTTTTCTCCTTTTTGAAATCTATGGCTGCTAAAATGAAAAGACTCCTTAGAACTTACTATTTTTTTCATGGCTTCAATTTGCCATTCAGGTATTATGGCGGCTTTACCTTCAAAAGTAATATAACGCATTACGTTGAAAGTATTCAGCACATCGAAATATTCTTTTTCGCTTGATTTAACGAAAACGTAAGAATTGATATAGGGAACTTCGACCCATTTTTTACGATCGCTCCATTTTCGTAATTTACGTTCTAAGGGAAGAAAAGCTTCAATTCCCTGATCAATAAAGCGATCGTAAACAGCTTTTTCGGCTCTTGAACGCACATATACGGCGTACCAATTGTATGTAATAGTATATCCCAATTTATTTTAGCGTTAATTAAACAGAAATAATTTTTAATAGTGGATGAAAATCGCCTTGCAAGCCAAGTGGTTTTGCATTTCGAATAGCGTGCACCATTTCAATGCTTTGTCGAGCTTCCTCAATGCGGAAGCCATTTCCGGCAAGAATTTCTTGATAACTGACTGTGTGTAAATCTGAAAATCCACCACTAAATTCAAATTCTTTTCCTTCCATTAAAATGGAACGATATGTACTCTGTCCCTGATCTTTTCTGTCGGCAGGAATATCATTTCCATCGATGCTTAAAAACCATCGGACGCGGGCTTGCTCTAACTCCAAATATCCGGCGGCTTTGTTATTTTGTAATAGGTGTACATCACTTCGTTTGACTTTCCCGAAAACAAAAGAAAGCATATCAAACAGATGAACGCCAATGTTTGTGGTAATTCCTCCCGATTTTGAAATATTACCTTTCCAGCTGATGTCATACCATTTTCCACGCGAAGTAATATAGCTTAGATCAATGTCGTAAATCTTGTCTTTTGAGCCATTTTGTATCTTCTTCTTTAATTCTATCACAGAAGGGTGAAGGCGCAATTGCAAAATGGTGTATATTTCTTTTTTAGTTTCTTGTTCAAGGAGCTGAAGTGCATCCACATTCCAAGGATTTAGAACAATTGGCTTTTCACAAATAGCATGTGCATTGTTACGTAAGGCTAGGCGGATATGCGAATCGTGTAAGTAGTTTGGCGTGCAAATACTAACATAATCAACCGCTTGTCCTTGATTTAATCGGCGCAATTTATCTAGATGCCTGTCAAATCTTTCGGGTTCTGTAAAGAAACTTGCCTCCGGGAAAAAGCGATCCATAATCCCAACACTATCAAATTTATCAAGTGCTGCGACTAAATTATTGCCGGTTTCTTGAATAGCTGCCATATGCCGTGGGGCAATGTAGCCTGCAGCTCCAATTAGCGCAAAATTTTTCGCATTTAGCATAAAATTATTGTTTTAAGTCTTTAAAGGAATTCGACAAAGTTAAACCAATTTTACAGAATGGAAAATTAGCTTTTTAATAGATCTTGGACAGCTAATGGTATTGTAATAATTTGGTCAATCCTTCAGGAAAACAAGAGTATATTTGCACCCACAAGCAAGCCCTATGTTATTCTATAAAACCGACCAACTTAACCAAAAGGAAAAAGATACATTTCTTATTCATTTGTTGTACAGTATTTTAGAGGGAATTGTGTTAGGTGTGTTGGCATTAAACGAATTTGTTTTTATAAAAAGTTTAAAAGGAACAAATTTTGAATTGGGCGTATTGTTTCAATTCAGTGTAATTGTTTTTACAGGCTTAATTTTCATTAACGAATTTCTTCGTCGAATCAAGAATAAGAGAAAGTTGCTACGCGTTACCGCTCTGGTTACTCGATTGCCTCTCTTTTTATTGATTTTTTTCCCAAAAAGCGATGTAGCTATGCAAGGAAATGGAATCTATCATTTTATATTCCTTGGCATATTTTTTATGTATTTTCTTGCATCACCTATAGTTTTGCCAAATATTAACTTGTTTTTAAAAAGTGCTTATCGTCACGAAAATTTTAGCAAACTTTACAGTTCAGCCGTTTCGATTAATAAAATTGTGATGTTGGTGGTCACTTTTGCTTATGGTTTGCTGCTTGATTGGAATCCATACGTCTATACCTATGTTTTCCCGTTTATTGCGATTATTGCTACAGGATCGATACTTCTTTTGTCAACAATACCTTATCAAGTCGTTGAAAAAGTAGAGATTAAGAAGTCTTTCTTACAATCCGTACGATTTTCCTGGGAGAATATGTGGCAGTTGATGAAGTCGAATAAGTCGTATTTACATTTCGAAATTGGATTTATGCTCTATGGTTTTGCTTTTATGTCGACGGTAGCGGTGATTACCATTTATTTTGACAGAGCCTTGGGATTGAATTATTCGAGTATTGCATTTTATAAAAACGCATATAATATTATTGCCATTTTACTATTGCCTTTTTTTGGGCGACTTTTAGGGCGGATTGATCCACGAAAGTTTGCTGCCATCACCTTTGGCTCTATGATGATGTTTCTTTTCTTTTTAGCCTTGACAGAATATTTTCCGGCAAATATTGAGTTTTTAAATATCAAATTATACTATATGTTGCTGTTTTATATTTTGTTCCAAAGTATTTTCGCGGCCACAATGTCTCTGGTCTGGTTTATTGGCTCCTCTTATTTTGGTAAAGATGAAGAAGCAGGCGATTTGCAAGCAATTCACTTATCATTAACAGGTGTTAGAGCACTTATTGCCCCTCTGATTGGTGTATTGTTTTTCGAACTTTTTGGATACACAATTACCTTTGGAATAGCAATGCTCTTATTACTAATTGCTATTTTCCTAATGATTTGGTCGTATAGAAGAGAGCGGGTTTAAGTTCTTAATAAGCAAATGTTTTAAGTTTAGAATTATTTTCGAAGCTCAAAATTAGCGCCTAAATAAACCTTACGTACATGCGGATCGGCAGCCAGTTCTTCTGCAGTTCCTGTTTTAAGAATAGAACCTTCAAAAAGCAAATAAGCTCGATCAGTAATTTTTAATGTTTCATGCACATTATGGTCGGTGATTAAGATGCCGATATTTTTTTCGCGAAGCTTGGAAACGATAGCTTGAATGTCTTCTACAGCAATGGGATCAACTCCTGCAAAAGGTTCGTCGAGAAGAATGAAGTTTGGATCCATAGCTAAAGCACGAGCAATCTCTGTTCTTCTTCTTTCGCCTCCCGAAAGTTGAATGCCTTTACTTTTACGTATATTTTGCAAGCCAAATTCTTCGAGCAGCGAATTTAATTTTTTATTCTGTTCTTCTTTGGTAAGTTTGGTAAATTCCAACACGGAAGCAATATTATCTTCAACGGACATACTGCGAAATACGGAGGCTTCCTGCGCCAAATAACCAATACCTAATTGGGCTCTTTTGTACATGGGTTCATTTGTAATTTCCATATCGTTTAAAAAAACGCGTCCTGCATTTGGTTTAATTAAACCCACAATCATATAAAAAGAAGTTGTTTTTCCGGCACCATTGGGACCCAGCAAGCCAACAATTTCACCTTGATGGACTTCGATGCTAACATTTTTTACAACAGTCCTTTTACCGTATTTTTTTATAATATTTTCAGTTCGTAGTAACATGTTCAAATTGGATTATAAAATTCCTTCTTTTAAGATATCATGCAAATGCAAAACACCTAAATATGTATTGTTTTCACAAACAGGTAATTGTGTAATATTATTGCTGCGCATCAAATTTAGAGCATCTACCAATAATGTGTCTTCATTAATTCGCTTTGGATTTTTACTCATAATTTGTTCTGCATTGAGCTGATCAATTTGCAAATTTTTATTAAGCATCCTGCGTAAATCGCCATCGGTGATAATGCCAATTAAATTCTCTCCATCAAGAACGGCAGTAGCGCCTAAACGTTTTGAAGTCATTTCTATGATGACCGTTTGGATGGAAGCATTTTTTTGTACCTGAGGCTTTTCATTTTGCATAATAATATCTTTCGCCTGAAGGTATAATTGTTTCCCAAGTGCTCCTCCGGGATGAATCTTTGCAAAATCGGCCGTTGTAAATCCTTTGAGCTCTAATAAACAAACCGCTAAAGCATCCCCTAAAACTAATTGAGCAGTAGTGCTTGAAGTGGGTGCTAAATTATTTGGACAGGCTTCTTTTTCAACACTGGCATTCAGGATGTAATCAGCTTGCTTGGCTAAGTAAGAATCGGTGTTTCCAACTAGCGCAATAATTTTATTTCCAAATCCTTTAATAAGCGGAATAAGAACTTTGATTTCTGGAGACTCGCCGCTTTTTGAAATGCAAAGAACAAGATCATTTTTACGGATAATACCTAAATCGCCATGAATTGCATCAGCGGCATGCATAAAAACAGCAGCTGTTCCGGTAGAGTTTAAGGTGGAAACTATCTTGTTGGCAATATTGGCACTTTTCCCAATCCCCGTAATTATTAATCGTCCATTTGAATCGGCAATGCAATGGACGGCTTGTACAAACTGATTGTCGATAAAGGAAGAGAGCTGACTAATAGCGTTTACTTCTTCTTTTATTGTGCGAATTGCAATTTGTTTGATATCGAGACTTTTATTCAAAATAGTAGTTTTGATTTACAAAGATAAATTCTTTTTAGAAGTGGGCATTTTTCTTTTGATAAAATTAAATAAATAGAAGGTGAGCGGAAGGAGAATTGATTTTATTTAAGCTTATTTTTTAATGATTTTTTTATTGTTAAAGTTAAAAAAAATATATACCTTCGCGCGCATTTTGAAGGAATTACAGTTGCCTCACGCTTAAATTTCTTTCTTGTAATTGGAAGTTTTTTTTATTATATTTGTTATCGAACAACAGATTAAAAAAACTAAAATAGCCATTTAATAAAACGCATTTTGTCTATTTGGGAGCTAGAGTTTTATTGAGTAAAAAAGAAAATAATGTCATTAGTCAGGGATAAACATTCACTTGCAGAGTTATTGAAAAAAATTTTTGGTTTCGATACTTTTAAAGGAAATCAAGAAGCAATTATTGATAGTCTATTAGACGGAGAAAATGTATTTGTAATTATGCCAACCGGTGGCGGCAAATCTATGTGCTATCAGTTGCCTGCTCTAAGTAATACAGGGACAGCTATTATCGTTTCGCCATTAATTGCTTTAATGAAAAATCAGGTTGATGCTATTCGGAATTTTGGTGCCGATGAAGGTATTGCACATGTAATGAATTCTTCTTTGTCAAAAACTGAACTTGCTATTGTGAAATCAGATTTGATCAAGGGGAAAACGAAATTATTGTATGTGGCTCCAGAGTCGTTGACTAAGGAAGAAAATGCAGAATTTTTAAAACAAATAGATATCTCATTTTATGCGATTGACGAAGCTCATTGTATTTCGGAGTGGGGTCACGATTTCCGTCCGGAATATCGACGTTTACGTCCTATAATCGATACTATTGGACATAATGTTCCTGTGATTGCGCTTACTGCCACAGCAACACCAAAAGTGCAGCAAGATATATTGAAGAATCTTGGAATAGAAGATGCAACGGTTTATAAATCTTCTTTCGATCGACCTAACTTATATTACGAAGTAAGGCCTAAAACAAAGGATGTTAATAAAGATATTATCCGATATGTTAAAACTCAACCTGGAAAATCAGGTATTGTTTATTGTCTTAGCCGGAAAAAGGTAGAAGAAATAGCTGAAAATTTACAAGTAAACGGTATCAAAGCCTTGCCTTATCATGCCGGATTGGATGCGGCTACGCGTAAAAAAAATCAGGATATGTTTCTGATGGAAGATGTGGACGTAATTGTAGCTACTATTGCTTTTGGAATGGGAATTGATAAGCCGGATATTCGATATGTAATTCATCATGATATTCCAAAGAGCATTGAAGGTTATTATCAAGAAACGGGAAGAGCTGGTCGTGACGATGGTGAAGGAAATTGTATAACGTTTTATAGTATTCGAGATATTGAGAAGCTCGAAAAGTTTAATAAAAACAAACCGGTTGCCGAACAAGAAATTGCAAAGCAGCTGTTGCAGGAAACCGTTTCCTATGCCGAATCATCCGTTTGCAGACATCGCCAGCTATTGCATTATTTTGGTGAAGAATATACCCAAGATAATTGTGGTGCCTGCGATAATTGCCTAAATCCTAAAGAACAATTTGAAGGTAAAGAGCAGGTTGTGTGGGCGATAGAAGCTGTGATAGCAGTTAAGCAGCTTTTCAAGCGGGATTATATAGTGAATTTATTAGTAGGAGATAAGAATGCCGATATTAAAAATGCCAAACACGATAAATTAGAAATATTTGGTCAGGGCATGGATTATGATTTAAAACATTGGCACGCTGTTTTACGTCAAATGCTTATTCGGGGCTTATTAGCAAAAGATATTGAAACTTATGGTATTTTAAAAGTGACTCCGGCTGGGCTGGCTTTTCTAGAGGAGCCTTATTCCTTGTTACTTACAAAAGATCATGATTATGATAGTATGGAGGAAGGTTATGCCTCAGGAGCAGCTAAAACAGATGCGCTTGATACTGTACTTTTTAATATGCTAAAAGACTTACGCCGCGATATTTCAAAAAAGGAAAAGTTACCTCCTTTTGTAATTTTTCAAGATCCATCTTTAGAGGATATGACTGTTCAATATCCGACTAACTTGGAAGAATTAAAACATATTTCCGGAGTTGGTGCAGGCAAGGCAGCAAAATATGGTGAACCATTTGTTGATCTCATTAGCTCCTATGTTGAAGAGAATGAGATTATGCGACCAATGGATATGGTTGTGAAATCAGTGGTGAATAAATCGGGGTTGAAGGTTTTTATTATTAGAAGTATTGATAAAAAATTGCCATTGGAAGTCATTGCCGGTTCAAAAATGCTTACTGTTGCCGAACTGATTACTGAAATTGAACATATTGTGTTGGCAGGAACAAAACTGGATCTTACCTATTATATCAATGAAACGATAGACGAATACCATCAGGAAGATATTTTAGAATATTTTTCTGAAGCCGAATCAGATTCTATGCAAGAGGCTCTTGAAGAATTGGGGGAAGATGAATTTACTGAAGAAGAAATCCGCTTGATGCGAATCAAGTATATGTCGGATGTTGGGAATTAGACTTGCTATTCTTTAATAGGAAAAACTTACCTTTGCACTTAAAATTTAACGAAAATGAAGATTCGTCTTTTTGTTGTATTTCTGGGTGTGGCCTTTCTATTATCTGCTTGTGCAGAAAAAAAACAAGCACCTGTTAAAATTCCAAAAGTTCTTCTTACAGAAGAAAAAATGGCTGAAATTATCAGTGAAGTTCAATTAATAGAAGCCTATCTCAATCAAATTCCTTTTTCTTTAAGAGGGAAAAGTGATTCTAATTATGTGTATTACCCTTTGCTTTTTAAAAAATATGAGATTACTAAAGAAGAATTTTTAGAAAATCTGGTTTATTATTCACAAAATGAGGACGCTATTACATCTATTTATGATCAATCAATAATTTTATTGAATAAGATTAAAGCAAAAGATCTGGAGATACGTTTGGAAATGAAATTAGACAGTATTCGTCAAGATTCTATCCGAGAAGAATTGGTGAAAATCACCATAGATAGTTTAAGTAAATTGAAAACAGAAGCTCAAAAATCAAAAAAGTAAAATCCATGCATTTGTTTTATACTCCTGATATTGAGGATGATCAATATTACCAATTGAATGAAGAAGAATCGAAGCATGCGGTTAGGGTTTTACGTTTGACTAATGGAGATGAGGTTTGGTTAACCGATGGTAAGGGGAATATGATTAAAGCAGAGTTGATCGATAATCATCCCAAGAGGTGTAACTTGCAAATTATTGAACGTAAATCACAATATGGGAAGCGAAATTATCATCTTCACATGGCTGTCGCTCCCACAAAGAATAATGAACGTTTTGAATGGTTTCTTGAAAAGGCAACCGAAATTGGTATTGATGAGATTACGCCTATTTTATGCGATCATTCCGAAAGAAGCAGCGTAAAAACAGATCGATTGAATAAGGTGATTACGGCAGCGGTAAAACAATCATTAAAAGCATATCATCCACAAATGAATCCTATGAAAAAGTTTAGTGAGCTAATTAAGGAACAAAATAAAAGTAAAATACTTTTGGCTTGGTGTAATGCTACAAAAGAGGAGAGGATAGAAACCATCATTAAAGAGAAAGAAGATGTTTTGATTTTTATTGGCCCTGAAGGTGGATTTAGTACAAATGAAATTGAAATGGCAAAGTCTGCCGGAGTAAGTCTGGTTTCTATTTCTGAGAGTCGCTTACGTACAGAAACAGCTGCCTTAGTAGCTTGTCATAGTTTAGCATTTATAAATAAAAGTTGATAGAAAATGGCTAATTTTTTCGAATTAATAAAATCAGACATTCCTGTTTTAATCGATTTTTCGGCCGAATGGTGTGGCCCTTGTAAAATGATGCCTCCCATTTTAAAGAAAGTAAAAGAGGCATTAGGTGATGGAGTAAAAATCCTAAAAATAGACGTTGATAAAAATCAAGCCATTGCCCAAAAGTTACAGATTAGAAACGTACCTACAATTGCAATGTATAAAAATGGAAATCAGCTTTTTAGGCAAGCAGGTGTTCTTCAGGCCGATCAATTGATACAGCTGGTAAAACAGCATAATTAGTCAAGCGATTTAAAGGATTTTAGTTCAAAAGTAGTCCCGTCAAATACTCCATAGGAAAATAAACTTATCCAATCGCCCAGGAAAATAAACTGGGCATTATTTCCTAATTCAAGGATCTCTTTGCGGTGATAATGACCCATAACAAAATAGTCAATCTTTTCTCCTTTAGCCATAATTTCTTTAGCATACTTGGGTAGCCCCGTTTCTAACAAAGGAATATGCCGATTTACATAATTTGTTTTCTGATCATGTACTTCATTGGTATATCTATTTCTACGACTAAAAAAAGAACCCGCTCGTAAACCAATATCGGGATGCACCCATCGGAAAAGCCATTGATTTAATTTGAGCTCAAAAACTTTTTTAAGGAATTTATAGCCATAATCGCCTTTTCCTAAACCATCGCCGTGAGCGAGATAGAATTTTTTCCCAAGGATTTCTTTAATTTGTGGTTTGCGCTCAATTTGTATATTCAATTCTTTTTGCAAATAATCAAAAGCCCAAATGTCGTGATTGCCTCTAAAAAAGAAGATTGGAATTCCGGAATCGGTTATCTCAGCCAGTTTGCCTAATAAACGTGCATATCCTTTAGGAATAGCTGCTTTATATTCAAACCAAAAATCAAATAAATCGCCCATCAAATAGATTTCCAAGGCATCTTTCTGAATACTTTCAAGGAATTGCACAATCAAACGCTCTCGTTTTAAGCTGGAAGCATAATCGGGAATTCCCAGATGGGCATCTGAAAAAAAATAGACCTTTTTTGTAATTGGCGTTTCCAAACTTTTAGTATCGAAAAATTATTTTATAAAATAATGATAGATGTCGTTTCCATTAGCCAAAATAAGCAATGAAAATAGCAAAAACATACCTACCATTTGTGCGTATTCTAAGAATTTATCGCTAGGCGCACGGCGTGCAATCAATTCGTAGATTAAGAATAAAACATGTCCTCCATCCAATGCAGGAATGGGGAGAATATTCAAAACGGCAAGCATAATAGATAAAAAGGCAGTTAATTCCCAAAAGCGAACCCAATCCCAAGTAGCAGGAAAGATGCTCCCAATACGCATAAAGCCACCAACCGATTTATAGGCTTGAACGTCTGGTGCAAAAAGTAGTTTCAATTGCTTTAGATAATTGGCAATGCCGTCATTTGCTTTTTTAATCCCTACAGGGATAGCTTCCAGAAGGTTGTATTTTTTACTGTTCCAAACAAAATCATTCTCTATATCAGCGGCTACGGTTAAACCTACCAAACCTGCATCGTTAACAGGAACTTGATAAGCGATTTTTTGGCCTTCTCGTTCAATTAATATAGCTACAGTTTCAGAAGGATGTGCTTTAATACTATCTGAAAAATAACTGTAACGGTCGAAAAAAGAGACTTCTTTACCATTAACAGCTAAAATCCAGTCCTTTTCTTTAAGTCCGGCAGTTTGGGCATTTGATTTTTTGGCAAATCCGCTAATACGAACAGGAATTCTAGGCAAAATAAACCCAGGGTTTTCCGACTTTATTAATTTGGCAAGAAATCCATTTGGAATTTGTAAATTGACTAATTCTCCGTTGCGATCAATCTGAACAGTTTTGGCTTGTTCCATAATGATGAAAGCAGGAATTTTCAGGAAATTTTCAACTTCATTTTCGTCAATGCTTAAAATCTTATCTCCATTTTGCAAACCCATTTCCATTCCTAAGGAATCGACTTGTACACCATATTTAACTGCGGAAGTAGGCAGGTATTTTTCACCCAAGGCAGCCATCATTACGATATAAATCAACATCGCCAAAACAACATTCATAATCACACCACCAAGCATAATTATTAGTCGCTGCCATGCCGGTTTTGATCTAAATTCCCATGGTTGAGGTTCATGGCTCATTTGTTCTTTGTCCATAGATTCGTCAATCATTCCGGCAATTTTAACATAACCGCCTAAAGGTAACCAGCCGATGCCATATTCTGTTTCTCCTTTTTTAAATTTAAAAAGGGAAAACCAAGGATTGAAAAACAGGTAAAATTTCTCTACTTTGGTTTTAAATATTTTCGCGGCTGCAAAGTGGCCAAACTCGTGTATAATAACTAAAATTGAAAGGCTCAGCAGTAATTGTAATACTTTAACTAATATATCCATATTCTATGTGTGCTTTCTGATGTAGGCTTCGCTATCTGCAAAGCATTTTTTTGTTGTTTCATAATATGTTTGTAAATCGGGCTCAGAAATAAATAGTTGATGGTTCATCATTTCTTCAACCAATTCGGGAATTCTATAAAAAGGCCATCTCCCGTTTAAAAATTCTTGAACTGCAACTTCGTTAGCAGCACTTAAAATGGCCGGCAGATTACCGCCTTTTTCCATAGCATTAAATGCGAGTGCAAGATTACGAAATTTTTTGCGATCTACTTGCTGAAAAGTGAGTTCAGTATTGTCAATTAACGAAAATTGTGATAAGGATTTTTTTGCCCGATTTGGATAATGCAAAGCATATTGTATCGGAAGTCGCATATCTGCTTCGCTAAGCTGTGCCTTAAGGCTTCCATCAGTAAATTGAACAAGACTGTGAATGACAGATTGAGGATGAATAATTACATTTATCTGATTAGGTCTCAAACCGAAAAGCCAACGTGCTTCAATCACTTCAAGTCCTTTATTCATAAGACTTGCAGAATCAACACTTACTTTTTTACCCATTTTCCAAATGGGATGATTAAGCGCTTTTTCAGGTTTTATCAGTTTGAATTTATCAATGTCGTAATTTAAAAACGGACCTCCGCTCGCTGTGAGAATTACCTTCTTAAGGGTGTTTTTTTCTTCTCCTATAAGGCATTGAAAAATTGCTGAATGTTCGGAATCAATTGGAATAATATTGCAATTATTTTTCTTCGCTAATGGCATAATATATTCACCTGCAATGACTAAACTTTCTTTATTCGCCAGTAGAATTTTTTTATGATATTGAATAGAATGGATAAGCGGTTTTAAACCAGCAAATCCCACAATGGCAATTAATACGGTGTCAATTTCTTGAATTTCCAATAACTGAAGTAGATTTTCTTCTCCAAATAAAATGTTTGTTGTACTGCCGGAAAGTGATTTCGAGACTTTTTTGTAAGCCCTTTCTTCAGTAATTACAGCATACTTAGGGCGAAATTGTTCTATCTGAGACAACAGTAATTCGGCGTTGCTATGTCCGCTAATTAATTCCAAACAAAAAAGATCAGGCCAAGCACTAATAACTTGTAATGCTTGTGTACCGATAGATCCTGTAGATCCAAGAATGGCGAGGCCTTTTTTCATTTAATAATAATTGTATATTTCAGTCTTTTAGAAACAAGTATAATAATCCTTTTTCTGTTTGTTTTAGCTATTTGTTACAGATGTTTCAATTTATTTATTTTGCAAAAATAAGGATTTATGTGGTGAACCACCTTTAATTTCACTTTTGATTGCTTAAGAAAAGGGCTTATTCTTTGAAATGAGAATGAAAGAGTATTAAACCAAAAATCTTCAGTAATTTTGTTGCATATCGATTTATGAGGTGAAGAAAATAGAGAAGAGTATATTGGCAGGAATAAATAATCCAGACGACTTGAAAAAAGTTGATTTGGCAGACTTGGGCAAGCTTGCCACTGAATTACGTGAGCATATTATTGATGTAATATCAACAAATCCAGGACATTTGGCTTCTAGTTTGGGAGTTGTAGAGCTCAGCATCGCCTTGCATTATGTGTTTAATACACCTTATGATAAGTTAATCTGGGATGTGGGTCATCAAGCGTATCCACATAAAATCCTTACGGGTCGACGAGATGAATTTAAAACTAACCGGAAATTAAATGGAATTTCCGGATTTCCAAAAATGACTGAAAGCGAGTACGATGCATTTGGTAGTGGACATGCTTCTACGTCTATTTCAGCAGCTTTGGGGATGGCGGTGGCAGCACAATTAAAAGGAGAAACTGATCGTCAGCATATTGCAGTTATTGGAGATGGCGCCATGACAGGTGGAATGGCAATGGAAGGACTTAATAATGCGGGAGTTTCTAATGCCAATTTGCTCGTAATTTTGAATGATAATGGAATTTCCATAGACGAAGGTGGTGGCGCTTTACACAAATATCTAATCAATATTTCTACTTCTAAGACTTACAACAAAATTAAAGATCGTATTTGGAGGTTTTTAGGTTCTCGGAATAAATATGTGAGTAAAGCCCAACAATTTTTCCGAAGACTGGAAACCGCTATTAAAATATCATTATTAAGTAGAAGCAATCTTTTTGAGTCTTTGAATTTTAGATATTTTGGGCCTGAAGATGGACATAATATTTTACGTTTAATTCGGATTTTAAATGATTTAAAAAAAATTCCAGGACCAAAAATTTTACATATAATTACTAAAAAGGGAAAAGGTTTAAATACTGCTGAGAATGATCCTATAACATTTCACGCCCCCAGTAATTTTGATAAGAAAACAGGAAAGTTAATCCCAAAATTAAAAATAGATTTACCGCAAAAATACCAGGATGTTTTTGGGGAAACACTGGTGGAATTGGCGGAGAAAAATAAGAAAATAGTTGGGATAACTCCTGCTATGCCTACAGGTAGCTCGATGTTGAAATTAATAAAAACAATGCCGAATAGGGCTTTTGATGTTGGAATTGCAGAGCAACATGCGGTTACTTTTGCGGCAGGTTTAGCTGCCGCGGGAATGAAGCCTTTTTGTGTGATCTATTCTACCTTTATGCAAAGAGCTTACGATCAGATTATTCATGATGTTGCATTGCAAAAATTGCCGGTTGTATTTTGTATTGATCGTGCCGGATTAGTGGGTGAAGATGGATCAACACATCATGGCGCATTCGACTTGGCCTATTTACATACTGTACCAAATATGGTGATTTCCGCACCTATGAACGAAACCGAGTTACGAAATTTGATGGTTACTGCCGAAAATTACGATCAAGGTCCTTTTGCAATCCGTTACCCACGGGGAAGAGGAGTGCTTGATCATTGGCGAAATATACCTGAAATTCTTCCTATTGGGAAAGGACGTATGATAAAAAACGGAAATAATTTGGCCATACTTTCGTTGGGACATGTTGGTAATTTTGCATCAGAGGCTATTAAAATGCAAGAGGAAAAGGATATCGCTCTCTTTGATATGCGTTTTCTTAAACCTATTGATGAAGATTTATTGCATTCCGTTTTTAGTAAATATGAAAAAGTGATCACGATTGAGGATGGAAGTTTAAAAGGGGGATTAGGAAGTGCAGTTGCTGAGTTTAAGGCAAAATACAATTATAAAGCACAAATAACAGCGCTTGGTATTCCGGATCAATTTATTGAACATGGAAAACCAGAAGAGCTACAATCTATTTGTGGCTTTGATGTAGAAGGTATCTTAAAAGCCATTCGGGGATTATAATATTTGGAAAAAATCTCAATTTGAGAATGGATTTTCTAAACATTATTTGCAATTATTTGGATTAGAATATATTATACTTGATATAGCGTTTGGTCTAATTCTTGCTTTTTGCTTGATTTATATGTTATGTTAGAATCAGGAAAAAATATTAAAGATTATTCAGACACGCCTTTGTCAATACAAAAAATGAGAAAGAACTCAGATAATATTGATAAGGAAAGCGCTAACAAATTGAAACGGTTTCAGGCTGAATTAAAACGGAAAGACAAGGAAATACAAAGCCTAAAAAGTAAACTTGAAAGCAATCGGGAGCTTTCTTTACTGAAATTGGCCTTAAAGCAAGTTCGAGATTTTTTAGCCTTGTCACCTGCAATGATTTATTTTAAAAACAAAAATCTTGAATATACTTACGCTAACCAGACCTTTGCTGTACTGGCTAATCTTTCAATCGACGAACTCATTGGTTTAAAAAATGATCACTTACAGATTGGTCATTATTTGACGGAATTGGAGCAAATAGAAAAGCAGGTAATTGAGCAAGGGAGAGAAGTACAAGGTAAAGAAATCATGTTTGGACTGGAACAAGAACAGTTGCTTTTGAATGCTTATCTCTTTCCTATGAAGGATATTGAAGACCAGACAGAAGGAGTGATGGTTTATTGTTTTGATCTTAGTGAACGGTTGCAATTTAAGAAAGAGTTGGAAATCGCTAAAGAGAAAGCATTATTAGGCGTGAAAAGTAGACAAGCCTTTTTAACTAATTTAAGTCATGAAATACGGACTCCTTTACATGGTATTTTGGGTAGTGGCGCACTTTTAAAGCCCATGCTAACTGATAAACTAGCCATCGAACTTGTTGAGAATATTAATAGCTCCGGAGCCTCTTTGTTAGAAATGGTTGATTCTATGTTGCTCTTAGAATCGCTTGATAAAGGCGAATGGATTCTTCATAACGAAACATTTAATTTACGCAACTTAATTCAGGAAGTAAATGATAAATATCAAGATCAGGTAAAGATAAAAATGATCGATATGCAAAGCTTTATAGCTCAAGGTTTGCCGGATATTTTTATTGGAGATGTTGAAAAAATAAAATTGATATTAAATATTTTGATTGGGAATGCTATTAAGTTTACGAACAAAGGTTTTGTGCATTTATTTGTTCAGGCAGAACAGCAGAAAGAGCAGAATATCCGTTTGAAATTTAGTATTAAAGATACTGGATTGGGAATAAAGAAGGAATTGCAATCAGAATTGTTTTCCTCCTTTACACAAGGAGATTCATCGAGTACAAAGGGCTATCAAGGAACCGGAATTGGGTTGGCTATGGCTGAAAAAACGGTTTCTTATTTGGGTGGAATAATTGGTTTGGAAAGTGCTGAATATAAAGGAAGTACCTTTTGGTTTAGTGTAGATTTGAATAAAGGATCTTCAATAATTGAGAAAAGAGAGGCTCGCACACCTGAACAATTACCTGTTTTATTAGTTGAAGACAACAAGATAAATCAGAAAATCGCTTTTTTTGCTTTAAAGAAATTTGGATTCAATGTTGAAATTGCTGAAAATGGCTTTGAAGCCGTGGAACGTTTTCAGAATGGAGAATTTAAAATCGTGCTCATGGATCTTCAAATGCCGGTAATGAATGGCTTTGATGCGACTTCTAAAATAAGAGCTATTGAAACGGGAAAAGAGCTTCCGTCTTGCTTGATAATTGCCTTATCAGCAAATACAATTAAAGAGGATATTGAAAAATGTTTTATTGTAGGAATGAACGAATATATTAGCAAACCCTTCTCTCCGGAAAAATTAATTGAAGTTATTCAAAAACACATCGAAATAAAACTACCTTAAACATAAAAAAGCCATCAATCAACTGACTGATGGCTCTCATTTAATCTGTTTCAATGTTTATGCTAATGCAAAACGCTTGAAATTACTAACTGTCAAATCTTTATCGAAACTTTTCAAATGAGCGCTAACGCTTTGTTTAGAGCCTTTGATAAAATCTTGGTTCAATAAGGTGCTTTCTTTAAAGAATTTATTCAATTTTCCCATAGCAATTTTCTCAACTAGCGCTTCAGGTTTTCCTTCTTGGCGAATAACATCGCGGAAAAGTGCTAATTCATGATCTATAGTTGCTTGATCTACAAGAGATTGATCAATAGCGATAGGGCTCATTGCAGCTACCTGCATGGCCATATCCTTACCAATTTCAGCGATATTATCAATTACTTTGTTTAAAGCAACTAAAGAAGCAATGCGGTTGCCTGGGTGAACGTATGAAGAAAGAGAAGCCTCTTCTAATACAGCATATCCGCCGAGCTCAATTTTTTCACCAATTTTTCCGATTTGGTCAACCAAAGAATCTTTAACTAAGACGCCGTTTAGGCTTAGAGCCAAAACTTCATCAGTTGTTTTTGCTTTATTGGCAATTGCAAGGTCAAGAACATCTTGAGTGTATTTAACAAAATCGCTGTTTTTAGCTACAAAATCTGTCTCGCAGTTAATCATAATAACAGCACCAAAAGTATGGTCATCACTAACTTTAGATAATACTACACCTTCGGCAGCATCACGGTCGGAACGATTAGCCGCAACTTTTTGACCTTTTTTGCGCAAAAAGTCAATTGCCTTTTCGAAATCGCCATCGTTTTCAACAAGTGCTTTTTTGCAATCCATCATGCCGGCACCTGTTTGCTTTCTTAATTTATTTACTTCAGCAGCAGTTATATTTGCCATCTTTATATTGTTTTTTTATTTCTTAATATTTTTTTCAGCATTATTCTCATCTACTTTTGCTTTAGAAATGCGTTTCCGAGGACGTTTTACTGTATCCTTGGTCTTGTCGTCATCTTTATTTTCGGCCAAAGCACGAGCTTTTTTTGCTTCATTTTCTTCTTTGTGATCCTCTTCTTCTTTATCGCGAGTTAATTTTCTTTCCATTAAGCCTTCTTCAATCGCTTTTGTCATAACATCCATTATAAGAGAAATAGATTTTGCGGCATCGTCGTTAGCAGGAATTGGGAAATCAATTAGGGTTGGATCACTATTTGTGTCAACAATAGCAAATGTTGGAATATTTAATTTGCGGGCTTCAGCAATTGCAATTTTTTCTTTGATAATATCAACAACAAAAAGAGCAGAAGGAAGACGGTTTAAGTCAGAAATACTACCCAAGTTTTTTTCTAATTTAGCACGTTCGCGTGTAATTTGTAAACGCTCACGTTTAGAAAGGTTTTGATACTGAGCTGTAGTTTCCATTTTATCGATAGAAGCCATTTTCTTAACTGCTTTACGAATAGTTGCAAAGTTAGTTAACATTCCACCAGGCCAACGCTCAGTAACGTAAGGCATATTTACAACTGAAATTTTTTCAGCTACAATTTCTTTCGCTTGTTTTTTGGTTGCCACAAACAAAACTTTTTTACCTGATTTAGCAATTTGTTTCATTGCATTAGCAGCTTCTTCTAATTTTGCTTGAGTTTTGTAAAGATCAATAATATGAATACCGTTACGCTCCATAAAAATGTAAGGAGCCATATTTGGATTCCATTTTCTTTTTAAGTGACCAAAATGCACACCGGCATCTAATAATTGGTCAAATTCTACTTTTGCCATTTTTTGTTTTTGTTTACATTCTTTAATAACGCAATCACTAAGTAGCTCTGTTGTGCAGAAGTCTCAATAATTTAGATACTAAACAATTATTTATAAATAGTTTAACGCTTGCTGAACTGGAATTTCTTACGAGCTTTTGGCTGACCAGGTTTTTTACGTTCCACCATACGTGGGTCACGTGTCATTAAACCTTTTGCTTTTAAAGCGGGCTTGTATTCTGGATCAATTTTTACCAATGCACGTGCAATACCTAAACGTAAAGCTTCTGCTTGTCCGTTTATACCACCGCCGTCTAAATTGGCAATTACATCGTATTTTCCAACTGTATCAGATAATTCAAAAGCTTGTTGTGCAACAAATTGTAATATCCCTGTAGGGAAATACGTTTTGAAATCTTTTTTGTTAACAGTGATTTGGCCTGTACCCTCTTTTAAATAAACGCGAGCTATGGCTTTTTTTCTTCTGCCTAAGGAATTGATGATTTCCATAATTACTTGATTGTATTTAAGTTAATAGCTTTAGGATTTTGACCAGCATGTGGATGTTCAGTTCCCGCATATACATTTAGATTGCGGAATAACTCTGCTCCAAGTCTGTTTTTGGGAAGCATTCCCTTAACCGCTTTTTCAACCATAGCAGTTGGCTTGCTAGCCATAACTTCATTGGCAGTTTTACTGCGTTGTCCACCTGGGTAACCAGTATGGCGGATATAGGTTTTTTGTTCCCATTTATTTCCAGTCAAACGAATTTTATCGGCATTAATAATCACCACATAATCACCACAATCAATGTGAGGAGTGAAAAAAGGTTTGTTTTTGCCACGTAAAATATTCGCAACCTTCGAAGCCAATCGGCCTAAAATTTCATTTTCAGCATCAATAAGTAACCATTCTTTTTGAACGGTTTGCTTATTTGCACTCTGTGTTTTGTAACTTAATGTATTCATTTACAATTATTTTACTTGTTGAACCTATGCATCCTTAAAATGGGCTGCAAAAATAGAAACAAAAGCAAGAATTACCAAATTTTCAGTGACTTAATTCGAGATAAACTTAACCATTTCATTTATCTTTTCATTTCGCCCTTCTTATTGGCTTGTTTTGCTTATTAATCAGGTTCTTGTTACTAATTAATTTAACTTTAAAATTAATCAGGGGTGCTGTTGTACTAGCGGGCGCAAAAGTACAAAGATATTTTACAAATCAAATCATTTATTTTCCTCTATTTATAGAAAATTATGTTCGAATAATTTTTGGAGTAATCTGTTTGTTATTTTGTCTTTTTCTGATAAAGTAAGATTCTAAATAGGAAATTAATATTTTTGTAAATAGCAATATAGCAGTGATATATGGGAGTTTGTTATTTAGAATGACTATAAATTTCTATTTCGAAATAGTTTATTGTTAATTATATAACAATATATCAATATCTTTGTTAATTAAATAACAATAAATATTTTATCATGATTCAAACAAAAAATTTGGTGAAAGAACTTGTTGACAAACATGGGTGTTCAAGAAATAACTTGCTTCCTATATTGCAAGGGGTTGTGGCCGATGAAAATTATCTCACAGAGAAAGCTATGGTAGAAGTAGCAAAAGCACTCGATTTGTCTTCAGCAGAAGTATATGGAACTGCTTCTTTTTATTCCTATTTATTTACTAAGCCTGTGGGTAAAAATGTCATCAGAGTTTGTAAAACAATTAGCTGTAAAATGTCGGGTAAACAAAAGATTGTGCAAGCAATTGAAAAACTTCTAAAAATAAAAATGGGAGAAACTACGCGTGATAAACAATTTACTTTAATAGAAAGCAATTGTTTGGGTTGGTGTCATAAAGGGCCAGTTATGCTTGTTAACGATGATGTTTATTCTGAAATAACTCCCGAAAAAGCGATTGATATTATACGTGATTTAGACCCTAAACATTTAACTGATTTTTAGCCATGGGATATAAAGGATTAAAAAAAGTAGATATTATTTTCGATTGTGCTAATTGTGAGCCTTTAGAAGTGCTCAAAAAAGCTCTAGCAATGACTCCTGATCAGATTATTGAACAAATCATAAGTTCCGGATTAAGAGGGAGAGGTGGCGCAGGTTTTCCTACCGGATTAAAGTGGAAATTGGCAAAGGCAGAAAAGAGTGATGTTAAATATGTTATTTGTAATGCAGATGAAGGTGAGCCCGGAACCTTTAAAGATAGAGAGATTCTTGATGTCGTTCCGAGTAAAGTATTGGTTGGGATGGCAATATGTGCTTACGCTATAGGAGCAAAAGAAGGATTTGTCTATCTTAGGAATGAGTACAATTTCCTCTTAAAAGACTTAAACCCACTCATAGAAAAGTTCAATAAGAACATTCAAAATCTTGGATTAGATTTTACTATTAAAATGTTTTCAGGAAGCGGAGCTTATATTTGTGGTGAAGAAAGCGCACTTTTTGAATCTATGGAAGGCAAGCGGGGAGAACCCAGAAACAAACCACCTTATCCAACCAAAATTGGATACAATGGAAAACCGACCGTAATTAATAATGTGGAAACTCTGGTGTACTGCACCATGATTATACGGATAGGAGTAGAACCTTTTAAAAAGTTAGGAACCTCAGATTCTCGTGGATCAAAAGTATTTTCTATATCTGGAGATACTACCAAAGCTGGAATATATGAATTGGAATTGGGTATTGGTGTTGATGAATTTGTAAAAGAATTTGGCAATGGTGATACTAAAGCCGTTCAAATTGGTGGTGCTTCTGGTTTTTGTGTTCCTCGGAAAGATTTTAAAAATAAAATTATTGGTTTTGAAGGAGTTCCAACCGGAGGTTCGATGATGATTTTTAACTCATCTCGCTCCATGTATAATGTCCTGAAAGATTATTTAGAATTTTTTGCGGAAGAATCTTGCGGACAATGTACGCCTTGTCGCGTGGGAACGCAGCAGCTGTTAAAAGGCATCGAAGCTATAAAACGTGGAGAGAAACCATCTTCCTATTTAAATCAGCTATTAAAACTGACCGAAACAATGAAAGTGGCGTCTAAGTGTGGATTAGGACAGTCTGTTCAGAATTCGTTTTCTTCCATAGTCAATAATTTCCGTGAAGAAATGATCTACTAATTTAAAAAAGGAAACTAATGTCAATAATAAATTTAACCATAGATAATAAAAAAGTATCCATAGAAAAGGGTCAAACCATTTTGGATGCTGCAAAAAAAGTCAATGTTCGAATTCCAACACTTTGTCATCACGAGGATTTATGTGTTGCTGGTAATTGTCGTGTTTGTGTAGTTGAAGTAGAAGGAAGTAAAACCCTTTCAGCTTCCTGTGCTGTGCCTGCCGAAGACGGCATGGTTGTTAAGACCAATACGCCTAAAGTCCGCAATGCTAGAAAGGATATAGTTGCGCTTTTGGTTTCGGAACACAATACGCAATGTACCACTTGTTACCGAAGCATGAATTGCGAATTACAAGCGCTTTCGGCCGAATACAATATTGATAACAATCGCTATTTAAGTGTTTTAAAGCCAAATATTGAAATTGATCGTTCTTCTTGGTCGATAGAAAAAGACGATAGTAAATGTGTTCGTTGTCAGCGCTGTGTTCGAACTTGTGCCGAACTTCAGCATGTGAATGCACTTACCGTAAGTGGTAAAGGAAAAGATATGAAAATTTCTACCTTTATGGATCTGCCTTTGAATGAAGCTATTTGTACCAATTGTGGACAATGCGTTATTCATTGTCCTACAGGAGCTCTTACCGAAAGACGTTATTTCGATCGTGTTTGGGAAGCTATTGGAAATGAGAAAAAACATGTGGTAATAAATACAGCTCCTTCTGTGCGAGTGGCAATCGGTGAAATGCTAGGCTATCCTGTTGGATCTCGTGTGACTGGAAAAATGGTTACCTCATTGAAGCGTTTAGGCGTTGATTCCGTGTTAGATACAGATTTTTCAGCCGACTTAACCATTGTTGAAGAAGGTTACGAGCTTTTGCAAAGGCTAAGAAAAGCACTAGTAGAAAATGATACTTCTATAAAACTTCCGATGATTACTTCCTGTTCACCCGGATGGGTAAAATTTATCGAGCATATCTTTCCTGAACATTTAGGACATTTGTCCACGTGTAAATCTCCTCAGCAAATGTTTGGCGCTTTGTCAAAAACGTATTATGCGGAGAAAAAAGGAATCGATCCTAAAGATATTGTCAGTATTTCAATTATGCCTTGTGCGGCGAAGAAATTTGAGGCAAATCGTCCAGAAATGAATGATAGCGGCTATCGAGATATTGATGCAGGGCTTACCACTCGAGAATTAGGTCATATGATCAATCAGGCAGGTTTAAATTTTGCCGAACTGGAAGATAGTGAATTTGATAGTATTATGGGAGAATCGACTGGAGCAGGTGCTATTTTTGGTGCTACCGGAGGCGTTATGGAAGCTGCACTGAGAACTGCTTATGAGTTGGTTACAGGTAGAGATGTTCCTTTTGATAATTTGAATATTTTACCTGTTAGAGGAATGGAAGGAATAAAAGAAGCGGCAATAAAGCTGGAAAATTGTTTGCCGGATTGGAGCTTCTTAGAAGGTGTAGAACTAAAAGTAGCGGTAGCTCATGGATTGATAAATGCACGAAAAATAATGGATCAGGTTGCTGCCGGAAAATCTCCATATCATTTTATAGAAGTGATGGCTTGCCCGGGTGGATGCATCGGAGGTGGTGGACAACCCATCCCAACGAATGATGAAATTCGTAAGAAAAGGGCCGAAGCAATTTACGAAGAGGATATGAATATGCCTGTGCGGAAATCTCACAAAAATCCGGAAATTATTAAGATTTATAAAGAATTTTTGAAAGAACCACTTGGAGAAGTATCGCATCGCCTATTACATACGAGCTATAAAAAGAGGAATCATTATTGATTTATTTTATTCAATAGTCATAGGATGACTGTATTTAAATGACAGTTTAACACCTTCATTTTTAAGTTATCCTGTGACTATTTAATCTCTAAAAGCTCACAAAACTCAAGTTCCTTTTCCTTCCACAGCGCTTTTCCCTGATAGGCATTCATAAGTTGAGCAATGGCTAAAACATCGTTCTGGCAATATTCCGCTATGCGTTTTGCATTTTTATCTTTCCAATACACTTCATTTACTTGACTTCCGTTGATATCGGATTTTGGAGACGGAATATTAAAAATGGCCGTCAACAAATCTAGCGAAGTATAATGTTTGTAATCGCCAAATTTCCATAGCTCCATCGTATCAAGATGTTTAATTTCCCAAGGCTTTTTACCTGCAATATCTAATAGTTTGGGTAATTTAATTTGGTTTACCAAAAGTCGCCGTGCGATATAGGGAAAATCAAATTCTTTCCCATTATGCGCACATAATAAATCGTTTTCGGAGTGAAAGTGTTTGTTTAACATCTCAGCAAAACCTATAAGTAAAGATTTCTCATTATGACCAAAAAAAGATTTAATCCTGAATTTTTGAAGTTTCTTTTCAAAGTAACCAATAGAAATACAAACAATTTTCCCGAATTCAGCATAAATTCCTGCTCGATCATAAAGCTGCTCTGGATCAGCTTCTTCGCCTCTTGCCAAGAGTGCTGCTTTTTTGTTCCATAATAAGCGTAAACGTTCGGGTATTTCATCATACAGAGGAAATTGCGCCACCGTTTCAATGTCTAAAAACAGTATTTGATTTTTGTGTAATTGCGTCAACATAAGGCTTTTAATTTTTATAAAGATACAAAAAAACTTAACGTATTTTTGCATGAATGAATAAACGTAAAATAAGGATTACCGAAGATGGAAGTACAACCATTGAGCTGATTGGAAAAGATGAAAATTTTCATTCTACACATGGTGCTATTCAAGAATCTGAGCATATTTTTATTCAAAATGGATTGATGAAAAAAGCAAATGAACAAAGTTCTATATCTATTTTTGAAATGGGTTTTGGGACCGGTTTAAATGCTTTGTTAAGTCTCTTATTTGCAATAAAAAGTAATATTCACGTGGATTATCTTTCCATTGAAGCTTATCCTGTGGAAAAGGAGTTGGTGGGAAAACTGAATTTTTCAGAAAAACTGAATTTGTCTGATGAAAATGACAGCTTATTCAAGAAACTGCATGCTATGGATTGGAATCAGAGATTAGAAATACAATCTAATTTTAAGTTTGAAAAAAAGAAGATAAAACTAGAAGAGTTAGCCTTTTCTAAAGAATCTTTCGACTTGGTTTATTTCGATGCTTTTAATCCCGATTTACAGCCTGAACTCTGGACAGAAGAAATCTTTCGGAAGATTTATTTAGCCATGAAACCCAAGGGAATTCTAATGACCTATTCCGCAAAAGGAAAAGTAAAAAGAGCTTTAAAAGCGGCGGGTTTTAGTTTAAATGCCTTGCCAGGCCCTATTGGCAAACGGGAGATTACACAGGCGATTAAAATATAAAGTGATTTATTTTTTCACCATTTTCTTTGTGTCTCTTGCGTCTTTGCTTGGTATTGTTTCTCGCTGAGCCGCAAAGGTGTTTTGTATTATGTCAAATTTAGAAGATGCCGTAGGCATTTAATATGGGTAGAAAATAATTAAGCAAAAGATATTATTTCGTCCCGTATGGGACGTGATAGAATGCGTGTGTTAAATGCTATCCATATATAATCCCTAACGAGATAAAGGCTTGAAAGTTCTGAAGTCGAAAAGCATCCTCTTTCCTTCGATCCCTTTTCATACCGCCTGCGAGATAAAAGATTTACCACTAAGCCCTAAGTCACCCAAAGGATTTCACCAAGGAGCTCAAAGAATTTTAGAATTATAATTTCATCTAATCTCAAACCCTTTCCACTCCTGATCAGGGAACTCACTTATGCGACAATTTTCTACTCTCGCCCAAGTTGGTCCTTTTTTGCACCAATCAATAAATGTATCAATATCAATCGTTTCGCCACTAGCTTCTATATAAACGGAGCCGTCGGGCTTATTTTGTACAAAACCGTTTACATTGCATTCCTGAGCTTTCTTTTTGGTGTAATATCGAAAGCCAACGCCTTGAACACGACCTGAAATATTTATGCTAACTGTTTTTCTCATCATTAAGATATTCAGTGATACGATGACTCCGAGTCATCGTATCACTACACCAAAATTTATTCCCCAAAACGATACTGCATTTGTTTGTCAATTTTCTGGAATAATTTCAACGGATTATAGGTTCTCCAATCCAAATAATCAAATTCACCACCAAAAGAAATATAATAATCCAATCGCGCCGCTTTAATCTCTTGCAAATTATGCTCTAGAAAATTTAAACCAACTATCCAACCATCTTCCATATTATCAAACCATTCCTGATAATAACTATCATCATCTGCATGGAAATTTAAAACATTTTCACCAATCAAAATAAATTTTTTGATACCAGCTTCCATCATTTCTTCCACCACATTTCTGTATAAGTACATAATGTCGTTATACAAAGTATCGTTCCATTCACCGATAAACTCCCAAATGGTAAAACCTAAATTATGATCGGTGTAAAGGATTTTCATATATAAAGTGAGCGAACCAAATTCATCCCATTGCGGATGGATATAGGTATCGTATATACGATGATCGAGCATTATTTCATTGTATTCTCTCCCAAAAAATGGAGATTGCTCATCGGTTTCAGCTGTGTAGAATCCACGCCAATTGTAAAAGGGTTCCAGTTCAATCATTTTATCTTTTTACTGACCCAAATTTCTTGTAAGCTGATTAAGCCCCCTTTGTATCGCTCTTTAATGTATTCGATTAAAGGATTTAGCTTTTCCTGACTATCGACTATCGAAATAACAATAGGTAATTCCACAGATAGCCTTAAGATATCTGAAGAATGCATATGTTGTCGGCTTCCGTAGCCTCCTTTGGTTTGCATAACAGTTGCTCCCGATATTCCTAACTTATGTGCATGCTCCACAACTAAGCGACATAAACTATGGCCATGATAGGAATCATTTTCATTTAAGATAAGTCGCAATTCCATTTTTTTTTCAAAACCTTCCATGACTAATGAATTTGATTTACAATATATTGGCCTAAAACATAACCCAAATATACAAAAAACAATCCGGCAATGTTGGCGGCACCCAAATTGAGGATAGCAAATTTGATATCACCACCTTTAAAAAGGTTTAAGCTATCGAACATAAAAGTCGAAAATGTTGTGAAACTTCCGAATACGCCAATGAAAAGAAAGAATTTCAAGTTTTCCGGAATATTATCTTTTCCGAATAAAATAAAGCTAAAGCCGATCAGAAAAGAGCCCAATAGGTTTACAAACAAGGTCCCAAGTGGGAAAGCACCCCAATAAATTTTATGAGGCATTGCCGATAAAATATAGCGGAGTGTGGCTCCAATACTTCCACCCAAGGCAAGATAAATGAATTTCATGTTGTATTTTTTGAAAACGCAAAGATACAATTTTCGCTTTTTGAAACAGGACTAAAAAATCTTATAATAATCAAATATAAGCTTCCTAAGGTTTATGTCAAATTACATTTAATCAGGATATTCTCATTTTAAACTATAAAAGTATGTAAATCTAGATTTTACCGCTGAGTTCGCAAAGGTTTCGCAAAGTACGCTATGTCATTTATTGTTGGTTTTTAGAATCTTGCGTTCATTGCGGATTTTCTCCGCGTTCATTGCGGTTAAATTAAATGCATTTGCTTCGCTTTTTGAAAAAGCATTACACCTTTCTGCAAATGAATTTGTAATTTTGCGTATCTAAAAATACAGCAATGAAGTTATCCGATTTTCAAAAGCAAATACTGATAGGTATTCCAGAAACACTTCCTCCAATTAAAAAGTATGATTCCAATATAAATCATGCGCCGATAAGAAAAGATATATTATCTGTTGAAGAAAAAAAATTAGCGCTTAAAAATGCGTTGCGTTATTTTGATCCAAAACACCATGCTATTCTAGCTCCTGAATTTGCTGAAGAATTGAAGAAATATGGTCGTATATATATGTATCGTTTTCGTCCCGATTATGAAATACATGCCCGTCATATTGATGAATTTCCACATCAATCAAAGCAAGCAGCAGCTATTATGTTAATGATTCAGAATAATTTGGATTATACTGTAGCACAACATCCACATGAGTTAATCACTTATGGTGGAAATGGCGCTGTTTTTCAAAATTGGGCACAATATTTACTCACCATGCAATATTTGGCTACGATGACGAATGAACAAACTTTGGTGATGTATTCCGGTCATCCTATGGGTTTGTTTCCATCACATAAAGAAGCGCCAAGAGTTGTAGTTACCAATGGAATGGTGATTCCAAATTACTCCAAACAAGATGATTGGGAAAAATTTAATGCTTTGGGTGTTTCGCAATATGGACAAATGACTGCGGGGTCTTTTATGTATATTGGTCCTCAAGGAATTGTTCATGGTACTACCATTACGGTGATGAATGCAGCCAGAAAAGTAGCTAAAGCAAATGAAGATCCCTTTGCAGGAAAATTGTTTTTAACTTCAGGTTTGGGTGGAATGTCAGGTGCTCAACCAAAAGCAGGAAATATTGCGGGAGTTGTTTCAGTAGCTGCTGAAATAAACCCAAAGGCATTACATACGCGTCATTCTCAAGGATGGGTTGATGAGGTTTTTGATGATTTAGATGCATTAGCCAACAGAGTGAAAAAAGCTAAAGCAAACAAAGAAGTCGTTTCTATTGCTTATCAAGGAAATATTGTGGATGTTTGGGAAAAATTCGATCAAGAAAATATCTTTGTTGAACTGGGTTCCGATCAAACTTCCTTGCATAATCCTTGGGCAGGTGGTTATTATCCGGTTGGTTTTTCTTTGGAGAAATCTCAAGAAATGATGGTTCATCAGCCTGTGTTATTTAAAGAAAAAGTGCAGGAATCACTGCGCAGACAAGCAAAAGCAATTAATAAGCACACAGCCAAAGGAACATATTTTTTCGATTATGGAAATGCTTTTCTTTTAGAAGCGTCTCGCGCTGGTGCAGATGTAATGGCTGCTGATGGAATTCGATTTAAATATCCTTCCTATGTTCAAGATATTATGGGGCCATTATTTTTCGATTATGGTTTTGGTCCATTTCGTTGGGTTTGTACATCTAATAATCCAATAGATTTGGAAGTAACGGATAAAATTGCTGCTGCTATTTTGAATGAGCTCATGCAAATCTCTCCCAAAGAAATTCAAAGTCAAATGGCAGATAATATTCAGTGGATTGAGGGAGCACAGGAAAATAAATTGGTTGTCGGTTCTCAAGCACGAATTTTATATGCCGATGCGGAAGGCCGGATTAGAATTGCAGAAGCCTTTAATAAAGCCATTGCGGATGGAAAAGTTTCTGCACCGATTGTTTTGGGTCGTGATCATCACGATGTTTCAGGAACGGATTCTCCTTATCGTGAAACTTCAAATATTTATGACGGTTCGTCTTTTACTGCTGATATGGCTATTCAAAATGTAATTGGAGATTCTTTTCGTGGAGCAAGCTGGGTAAGTATTCACAATGGAGGAGGAGTTGGTTGGGGAGAAGTAATCAACGGTGGTTTTGGAATGCTACTTGATGGAACAGCAGAAGCCGATCGTCGTTTAAAATCGATGCTCTATTGGGATGTAAACAATGGCATCAGCCGAAGAAGCTGGGCTAGAAATGAAGGTGCTGTTTTTGCCGCAAAACGCGCAATGGAAAGTAATTCTGATTTAAAAGTCACTTTACCAAATTTCGCCGACGATCAACTAATAGAAGGTTTGTTTTAAACTTTAAAAACACTTGTATTATGGGAAATATTTCACGTCGTATTAAATCCATGTTTGCTAGTCAAAAGAAAATTTGGCAGCATTTTGCAAATTCTATAGGTGCTGAATATGTTGATAATGGACTTTTTAAAGCGGCTGTAATTACAAAGCAGCTGGATTGGGGCGAAATAACAATTGATTCTTACAGTAAAATGAAAGGAAGAGCAAGTGTAACGTACACTCGTTTTCAAACGGAATGTTTAAACCCTAAAAATTTGCAATTTAGAGTCGATAGAAAAACTTTACTGAACAGTAGAGCTCCAAAAGGTCTAGAGAAAATAATCACAGAATATGTTGATTTCGATCGTTCATTTCGTTTGTTTGCTTCTGAAAAGCGAGAAACAAAACGTTTGTTAAACCGCAGAATTCTTAGCAATATATCCAGACAAGAGCCTTTTAGAGATCTACGAATTGAGTTGAAGGAAAACAATCTTCTGCTTCGGATTGCTTCTTTGAATAAAGACTTAGAACAACTTAAATCGCTTTTTAAATTAGTAGAAACGCTACATGATCAAATAGATTCTGAATATTAAATTTTGATGTAAACCAATTCTTTTACCTTTGTGCATATGAGTAAAATTTGTGTTTTTTGTGGCTCAAGTATGGGCTTTGATGAAATCTATAAAAAGAAGGCTCTCAATTTAGCCGATTATTTTATAGAAAAAGGTCATAGCCTTGTCTATGGTGGAGCCAATGTGGGTTTAATGAAAATCATTGCAGACAGGATGCTGGAAGCTGGAAGTGAAGTAATAGGCGTAATGCCACAACATTTGGTTGATAAAGAAGTTGCTCATCATGGACTTACAAAATTACATATTGTGGAAAGTATGGCTGCGCGAAAGAATTTGCTAATCGAAATTTCTGATGGTTTTGTGGCTATGCCGGGTGGATTTGGAACGCTTGACGAATTAGCGGAGGTCTTGGTTCTCGATCAGCTTCAAATTATTTCAAAGCCTATGGGATTGTATAATGTAAATGGATATTTTGATCATCTTATTCGCTTTATCGATTTAGCTGTAACAGAAGGATTTGTAAGAGGAGAACATCGTAAGAATGTTTTTTTCCATGAAAACCCAAAGGAATTATGTGATTTGTTGGCGGCCTATCAGCCAATTGAAATGACTAAATGGTTGAAAGATATAAAAATGGAGAGCATTTAATGATAATAATCGGAATAACAGGAACTTTGGGTGCAGGAAAAGGTACCATTGTTGATTATCTGGTCAATCAAAAAAAAATAGCACATTATTCTGTTCGGGCCTATTTAATTCATGAGATTGAAAAGTTGGGTTTGCCCAATAATCGCGATAGCATGACACTAGTTGCTAACCGATTAAGAGCGGAAAATTCGCCTTCTTTTATTACGGATGAATTGTACAAAGAAGCTTTGAAAAGTGGGAAAACGGCAATTATTGAGAGTATTCGAACTCCCGGAGAGATAGAATCATTACGTTCCAAAGGCAAATTTTACTTATTAGCTGTTGATGCTGATCCGGAAATTCGCTATGAACGTATAGTGCAAAGGGCCTCTGAAACGGATAAAATTTCATTTGAGACTTTTTTGGCCAATGAAGCACGCGAAATGAATTCACACGACATCAACAAGCAGAATTTGAAAAAGTGTATTGAATTGGCCGATTTTGCTTTTGATAATAATGGCGATTTTGCTTTGCTTCATCAGCAAGTGGAACAGGTAATTTCTAAAATAATATAGCTATGGGCGAAAAACTTAATCCTAAACATATCCGTCCTTCTTGGGATGAATATTTTATTAAACTTGCGGATACTGTTGCCGAAAGAGCTACTTGCAATAGAGGAAGAAGCGGTTGCGTCATTACAAAAGACCGTCAGATTTTAGTTACCGGATATGTCGGTTCTCCCAGAGGCTTAGCTCATTGCGATGATGTTGGGCATTTATTTAAAAAGGTAATCCATGAAGATGGACATGTAACTCAGCACTGCGTCCGTACCGTTCACGCAGAGCAAAATGCTATAACACAAGCTGCCCGAAGAGGGATTGCTCTGGAAGGCGGTACTTTGTATTGCCGAATGACACCTTGTAGAACTTGCGCTATGTTGATTATTAATTGCGGAATTGAACGCGTAGTTTGTGAACGCAAATACCACTCAGGACAGGAATCGGAAGAGATGTTTAAAGAAGTGGGGATCGAACTTAAATATATGAATGATGAGTTCCAAGAATATGATGGTCAGAAAATAGAAAATGAGGATATTATAAAGGATAGAGACTAAGGGCTTGTTACGAAATAAGTTCTCTGATCAGGCGAAGTTATTTTGTTCGGTAACGAGGCAAAAAACGCAGGCATAGCAGAGCTACGGCGAGACTTTTTAACAAGGTTAACGGGTAAAAGAACGAGCATAAACGGAGTAATTATTTCGCAACAAGTCCTAAATGCATTCTTAAAAGGAACAAATATAATTTGAAATTTAGAAGATTTGGGTTTTAAAATCAAGAGATTGTATGGAAAATTCCAAAACAAATACCGCATACCGTCTGCCAGATTGCAAACATGGGATTATGGTAAAAATGGCGCGTATTTTATCACTATTTGCACTAAAAACCATGAACATTATTTTGGCAAAATTGCAGATGGGGAAATAAAATTATCTGAAATAGGTAAAATAGCCGAACAATATTGGCTGGAAATACCGAATCATTTTTCGTTTATAGAATTGGGAATTTTTGTTGTAATGCCGAACCATGTTCATCGGATATTGATAATTGATAAATTGGATACGAATTATAGTGTTGGTGACGTAGAGACGCAATTAATCGCGTCTTTACCATTTCCAACGCGCGAAACCCCATTCCCGTTGCATGAAACCCCATTCCCAACAACCAAAACCCCAACAACCAAAACCATAGGCGGTTTTGCCGGCAATAAAAACCCAATGATAAATAAAAATATTTCACGTACAATACGCTGGTATAAAGGGTATTGTTCGTTTGAAATACGGAAAATAAATTTCAATTTTACCTGGCAATCACGTTTTCATGACCATATTATTAGAAATAAGGAATCATTTGAACGCATTCAAAAATACATTGCAAACAATCCATCAAACTGGAAGGAAGATAATTTTTATTGACAATAAAATTATTGCAGCATAATTATTATCGCTTTCAAATTATAAGGGATTAAATACCATAGCAAAAACAAATAAATTTTTTTATTAAAACGTACTCAGGTTTATGCTCATTTTTTAAAAACATCAAGAACCCTATCAGGTTTTCGAAACTCAATAGGATTTCAACTCGGTTTATTCGAAGATTCAAAAGCAGGAGAAAGCACTTGAAATAAGCACCTCAAAAGAGGATCAGCTTTTAATGACAACGCGTTATTGTAAATATGAATTGGAATATTGTGAGCGATTTTAAGGAGCAAAAAGCACACCAAAAGAGTTTCTTTATCTCGAAGATCAGAATAGGAAGTATTTGCTGAATTTCGATTGTAAGAACTGTTTGATGTAAATTAGACTGGATCCTTCGAATGAAAAGACTCCTAAAAGCGGATAAAATAAAAATCATCATTTAAAAGTCCATCTAAGAAACATCAGCCTCACGGGCTTACTATTCTATATGAGGATATGGATATTTTGGTTGTGGACAAAATAAATGGTTTGTTGACCATTGGAGCCGAAAGGGAAAGACAAAAAACGGCTTATTTTCATTTGACTGATTATGTAAAAAAAGGAAATATTCGATCAAAAAACAGAATCTTTATTGTTCATCGTTTGGATAAAGATACTTCAGGGATTCTGGTTTTTGCAAAAAATGAACAGGCAAAACGCTATTTGCAGGATAATTGGCAAGAGTTTAGTAAAAAATATGTCGCAGTCATTTATGGGAAACTGCCAAATAGAGAAGGCGAAATTACCTCTTATTTAGTTGAGAATACAGCGCATCGTGTCTATTCTGTAAATGATCCTAAAAAAGGAAAGTTTGCAAAAACAGGTTATAAAGTGTTAAAATTCCACCGTAATTTGAGTTTGCTCGAAATCAAGTTGCATACCGGTAGGAAAAACCAAATTAGGGTACATTTCTCCGAGATGGGACATGCAGTAGTGGGTGACAAAATGTATGGAGAAAAAAAGAAAGAAATCAAGCGCTTGGGACTTCACTCTTTTTCCTTAAGTATTCTACATCCTTACACAAAAAAAGAAATGATTTTTCAAACGGAGATTCCATTGTACTTTAAATCGCTCGTAAATTACCACGATACAAAGTCCCAATAAGATAAAAAACCCGGTAGGTTTTTAAAACCAGACTGATTTATTGATTGGAATGATTTATTTATTAGGATGAAAGAATTGTTCAAAATCAATAATTCCAAACAAATGTGCTGTCGTTAAAAGAATAATAACTACGATAACCCAGCGAACAAATTCTGCACCTCGTTTTACAGCTAAGCGACTGGCAATGAAAGCGCCTATTGCTGTGCCAATTGCTAATGTGAATCCCATTTTATAATTAATCATATCGTTCCATATAAAAACGGCTAAGGAAAAAGGAGTATACAATAAAACAATCAATACTTTAACAGCGTTGGCTTTTACCAATTCGTAGCCGACTCCCATAATTAAAGAAGCCAACAGGAAATAACCAATGCCTACATGAATAAACCCACCATATATCCCAATAAAGAAAAACAAAACATATTGTTTCCAACTGAGTTTTTTGTTTACGAGTGTTGATTGTTCTTTAATAAGCTTTTGTGGATTAAAAAGTGTAAAAACGAGCATAACCAAAAGAATGACTGCCATTGTTTTTTCAAAAATAGCTTCGTTTAAATCTACGGCAATAAAAGCGCCAACAACAGAACCGACAGTTGCTGGAATGGCCAATAAAAAACCTTTTCTTGTGTCGAGAACGCCTTGTTGTTTAAA
The DNA here is from genome assembly GCA_021158405.1 of Bacteroidales bacterium. Lineage (GTDB taxonomy): Bacteria > Bacteroidota > Bacteroidia > Bacteroidales > UBA12170 > UBA12170. The sequence continues at coordinate 13,755 of JAGGUP010000147.1, read as the reverse complement.
GCTGCTTACTCCAACAATATTCTGAATAGCAATACCAATGCGGTTTGTACCGTTAGCCATTGCCGGTGATAAACCTAAAAGCATTAATATTGAAAGAGATATCGTTGAGCCTCCTCCGGCCAAGGTATTGATAAAGCCAACAGCTATTCCTGCACTAACTAAAATAAAGAAGTCGATAAGAGTCATGTATTGTTTTTTGCAAACATAGAGAAATTAGAAAAAAGCTGACGCATTTCTATTCTAAAACCGTTCTATATTAACAAAATTATCCCCATGCAAGTCGATTATTTCCTAACTTTGAGCTTTGAAGAGATTTGTTTCTTATGATTACAATTTATCACAACCCAAGATGTAAAAAGTCACGTACCGGACTGCAAGCCCTTGAAAGTTTTACGGACGATTTTGAGTTGAAGTACTATTTAAAAGACCATCCTTTTACGATTGAAAGTTTAACCCAGACGTTGGAAAAGCTAAACAAAAAACCCAAACAAATCATTCGCAAACAAGAAGCCGTTTATAAGTTGGAATTCAAAGGAAAAGAGTTTAGCGACAAGGAATGGGTGAAGATTTTAGTGAAAAATCCTAAACTTATTCAGCGGCCAATTATCATTAAAGACAATAGCGCAGTAATAGGCGATCCCACTGAAAATGTGGAACTACTTTTCAAAAAGTAATGAGAAGAAAATAGAAAGAGAATAACCAAATAACAAATTATACAAAATGGAATATAGAATTGAAAAAGACACCATGGGATCTATTGAAGTTCCTGCCAATAAATATTGGGGTGCACAGACACAACGTTCAAAAATGAACTTTAAAATTGGTCCTGAAGCTTCAATGCCAAGGGAAATTATTGATGCTTTTGCTTATTTAAAAAAAGCAGCAGCTTTAACAAATGCTGAGATTGGCGGAATGGCTCGCGAAAAAGCAGACTTAATTGCAAAAGTAGCCGATGAAATTTTAGATGGAAAATTATACGATAACTTTCCATTAGTGATCTGGCAAACTGGTTCAGGAACACAATCAAATATGAACGTAAATGAGGTGATTTCGAATAGGGCTCATGTATTGGCTGGAAATAAGCTTGGAGCAGGAGCAAAATTAATTCATCCAAATGATGATGTAAACAAATCGCAATCTTCTAACGACACTTTTCCAACCGCTATGCATATTGCTGCTTATAAGTTGATTATGGAAGTGACTATTCCCGGTGTAAAACTTTTGCGTGATACCATAGCTAAAAAAGCAGAAGAATTTGTGGATATTGCAAAAACAGGTCGTACTCACTGGATGGATGCTACACCTTTAACTCTTGGTCAGGAATTCTCGGGATATGTTTCTCAGCTCGATCATGGATTGAAAGCATTAGAAGCAACTCTAGAACATTTGTCTGAATTGGCATTAGGTGGAACAGCAGTTGGTACAGGTTTAAATACACCCGTAGGATATGACGCTAACGTAGCTGGGAAAATCGCAGACTTAACTGGTTTGCCATTTATTACTGCTCCAAATAAATACGAAGCTTTATCGGCTCATGATGCTGTAGTTGAAACTTCGGGTGCTTTAAAAACTTTAGCGGTTAGCTTGATGCATATTGCTAATAATGTACGTTATTTAGCTTCCGGACCTCGCTGTAGTATTGGAGAGATTAACCTTCCTGCAAATGAACCTGGATCTTCAATTATGCCTGGTAAAGTAAATCCAACACAAAATGAAGCATTAACTATGGTTTGTGCTCAAGTTATTGGAAATGATGCAGCGATAACCGTAGGCGGTATGCAAGGACATTTTCAATTGAATGTTTTTAAGCCCGTTATGATTTCTAATTTATTGCAATCGGCTCGTTTGTTAGGTGATGCTTGTGTTTCTTTTGCCAATAATGCTATGGTAGGAGTTGAAGCCAATTTGAAAAATATTCAACACAATCTGGAAAGCTCTTTGATGTTAGTTACGGCTTTAAATACTCATATTGGTTATGAAAAAGCAGCACAAATTGCTAAAAAAGCGCATAAAGAAGGAAGTACTCTTCGCGAAGCTACTTTAGCCCTTGGCTACTTAACAGATGCGGAATTTACTGAGATTGTCGATCCTAAGAAAATGTTAGGACATCGTTAGTATTTGTTTTAATTAAAAATTTGACCCGCATCAATTAATTTTGGTGTGGGTTTTTTATTGCCACGAACGGCAACGCCCTCACCGAAGGTAATTCACGAATAATATTAATGCAAACATTAATAGCAATTTGTTTTATTATACCAATTTGAGATCAAAATTGCCGATATAAATTCTAAATGTTTTTTTGTTTCACAAAGTTCAAATTTTTACTGAAGTGAAACGTAAAAAGATAATAAATTTGTCGGTAGTTTTGGTATTAATTTGGTATTAGTGCATTAGTGGCGTTTTTTAATAAAAGATATGAAACGACATTGATTATAAAGATTAGATGATGATTAACTTTTTCTATCAAGCAAAAAGCTCCACCAATTCCACCAAACGATTTGAATAACCCATTTCATTATCATACCAGGCAATCACCTTTACCAATTTATTCTTATCACCTAAAACAGCCGTTAATTTAGAATCGAAAACAGCAGAATGTGTATTTCCAATTACATCTCTGGAAACTATGGGGTCCTCGGTATATTCTAAAATTCCTTTCAGTTCGTTTTCCGCTGCGACTTTGAATGCTGCATTTATTTCGTCGACGCATGCCGGTTTTAAAAGTATACATGTAAAATCGGTTAGCGATCCGTCTGGAACTGGAACACGAATTCCGGCACCACCAATATTTTTTTTCAAGTGAGGAAAAATTCTGGTTACAGCTTTAGCCGCTCCAGTAGTTGTTGGGACAATATTTTCAGCGGCAGTTCTTCCACGGCGTAAATCGGAATGTGGACCATCCAGTATATTTTGATCTTTCGTGTAACTGTGAACAGTAGTTATAAAACCTTTTTCAATCCCCCATTTTTCATCCAGAATTTTGATTAATGGAGCTACATTATTCGTTGTACAGCTGGCATTGGAAATAATACGATCGGCTTTTTTAATCACCTCATTATTCACTCCCAAGACCACAAAAGGAATTTCTTCGCTATTTTCACCTTTGGCAGGTGCTGATAAGATTACTTTTTTTGCCCCCGCTATCAAATGTTTTTCTGCTCCTAATTTTGTGGTAAAAAAACCGGTTGATTCAATTACAACATCAATGTTTAGATCTTTCCAAGGCAATTTTTCAGGATCTTTTTCTTTGAAAACAATGGTTTTGTATCCATTTACGGTTAAATGGTTTTTATCAAAACTTATTTCTACTTTTAATAAACGATGCACCGTATCGTATTTTAGCAAATGAGCGAGTGTTAATGTGTCGGTTAAGTCGTTAATAGCAACAACTTCTATATTTTTATTTGAAATGAGGGTTCTAAAAGTAGCACGACCAATTCGGCCAAAACCATTTATTGCCAAGCGAATTTTGGACATAATATATTTTTTTTGCAAAGTTAGAAGCTTTTTCTTTCATGATGACTGTTCAATAGTTGAAAATCCCTATCTTTCGACATTAAAATTTGAAGCCATGAAAGCCTTTCAAACAGTAGACGAAATTTTAGATTTTGCCATTGAAAATGAGCAAAATGCAGCTGATTTTTATTTCGAATTAGCAAGTAAAACAAAAGATAATAGCATTCGTGAAACCTTTACTCTCTATGCAAATGAAGAGATTGGTCATAAAGAAAAATTGATTTTTGTTAAAAAAGAAGGCGTTTTTCAATTGGAAAAGCAAACCATTTTGGATATGAAAATGGCTGATTATCTTGTCCGTCAGGCTGTTTCTGAAAATATGAGTTATCAAGATGCTTTAATTTTGGCAATGAAGCGTGAAAAAGCGGCGTATCGCTTGTATATGAAATTGGCTTCAACTACGGGAAATTCTCAATTGAAAGACTTGTTTGTTGGGCTTGCTCAAGAAGAAGCTAAGCACAAGATGGCATTTGAAATAGAATACGACGATGTAATTTTGCGCGAAAACTAATCCAATTTCCAAAACCATTTTATTTTTGAAAGATCATGTTTTTGTGATTGTTTTTTTATCGATATGTTTAGTTTTGCATAACGAATAGTTAAAGATGAAAAGAAACTACTTATTACTTGGTTTTTCAATTTTTGCACTTACTTTTTTTTCTTGTCAGAATGGGAATAATAAAAGTCATAAAGAAGGTCTCAGTGGCAATTTAATTATTTTTCATGCGGGTTCTTTGTCTGTCCCTTTCCGATTGATTGCCGAAGAATTTGAGAAAGAAAATCCGGGTGTAAATGTATTGTTAGAACCTGCCGGAAGTGTTGCTTGCACAAGAAAAATCACAGAGCTAAAAAAGGATTGTGATATTATGGCATCGGCTGATTATAATGTGATAGATCGCTTTTTAATTCCTGATTATGCTTCTTGGAATATTTCTTTTGCTGCAAATGAAATGGTTATTGCCTACACGGATAAAGCAAAAAAAGCAGATGAGATTAATTCGAATAATTGGTTTGATATTTTAGCTGCTCCTGATGTTATATATGGTCGTGCAGATCCTAATTCCGATCCTTGTGGGTATCGATCGGTAATGACTACGCAATTAGAAGCTTTGAAGAATAATAATCCTGCTATTTTGAAAATACTCGATAAAGATCAGAATTTTATCCGCCCTAAAGAAGTCGATTTGTTGGGTTTATTGGAAGTAAATGCCATTGATTATATTTATATTTATAAGTCGGTTGCACAGCAGCATCATTTAAATATGGTGATTTTAAACGATTCTATTAATTTGTCAAATCCCAATTTAAAAGAATGGTATGAGAAGGCTCAAGTGAGTATTTTTGGAAAGAAACCAGGTGAGTTTTTTAGTTTATCGGGAAGTCCAATGGTTTATGGAATTACTCAGTTGAAGAATGCTCCAAGCCCTAAGCTGGCAAATGCTTTTCTGGAATTCTTTTTTAATGAGGAGAAAGGGATGAAGATTATTGAGGAACAAGGACAAAGCATAATTATTCCTGCACCTTCAACTAGTTACAGTTTAATTCCAGAGGGACTTAAGAAATTTGCCCTCAAATAAAAGGAATAATCAGAAGGCTTTCGCTTTCACTTTATTCTATTGTACAATAAAAAATAATAAATTTCAAAATGCCATTTTATAAAACTGATATTCAGTAGATTGAATCTATTTTTAATATATTTATTAACTGTTGTTTGTAGTTTTTAGTGTAGTTTTAAAAAAGTATCTTGTTTTATTGCAAAAAAAAATTATTTTTGCAAAAAATTACAAACAAGTAAAACTATGTATTGGACCTTAGAATTAGCCTCAAAGTTGGAAGACGCTCCTTGGCCAGCTACTAAAGAAGAATTAATTGATTTTTGTATTCGTTCTGGAGCTCCAGCTGAAGTGGCAGAAAACCTAGCTGAGATTGAAGAGGAGGGCGAAACATACGATAGAATTGAAGATTTATGGCCAGATTATCCAACTAAAGAAGATTTTTTCTTTAACGAAGATGAATATTAAAAATAGTGCCTGTTCATTAATCAATGGACAGGTTTTTTTATGCCCCTGCTTTTTTTGCTTTGTATCCCAGATTCTTTAAAATCTCAAGAATTTTATCTCTAAAATCGCCTTGGATAATAATTTCCCCCTCTTTAGATGATCCTCCAACTCCACATTTAGATTTCAATATTTTTGCTAATTCTTTCAAATCAGTATCATTTCCAATAAAATCTTTTATTAGCGTTGCCTGTTTTCCCCCTCTGTGCTTTTTGTCGAGCCATATTCTAAGGTCTTGTTCTGAAGGAGCTAAAGTTTCAATATCTTTTTCGAGTTCATATTCAAAATTCGGATTAGTAGAATACATCACGTCGCCAATAATATTTTTGGTTTTTTTCTTTTTCGACATAGGAATACTTAAATAAGTACGGACAAAGATAATGGATTTATAGTAATATTAATAGCTCCGCTATCTTGAATAGCTTCCCCATCAATATTCATTAATGCGATATTTTTTAATTCAACTTTTATTTGTTTTGCTTTTCTAACTTCAAGCCATTTGGATTTATGGATATTTTTCTCAAACAAATTAATAATTACTCCAGGTATCTCGTAAAGCTTTGGTTTTTTCACTAAACACACATCTAAAAAGCCGTCGTCTATTTTAGCTTCTGGAGCTATAACAAAATTATTTCCAAATTGGTTTGAATTAGCAAAAATAATCATAAAAGTATCTGTATCAACAATATATGAATCTAAAATTAAACGATATTTTTGATTGGTAAATCTGAAATATTCGCGAATACTAATTTTTGCATAATTCCATAATCCACGTTTTTTACTTTGGCTGAATTGATCGGCCACTTTTGCATCAAATCCCAAGCCTGCTATACTGATAAAAGAATGCTCATTAACCTTTGCAGTATCAATTCGTCTAGTATTAAATTGATTTATTCTATTAACTGCTCCGGATAATGACATTGGAATATGTAAATGCCTCGCCAGCCCATTTCCTGAGCCAATGGGAATTATTCCAAGGGCAGTATTTGTTCCTATAAGTCCTTGAGCGGCTTCATTTAGGGAGCCATCGCCACCAACTACTATAACAGCATCATATTCTTTTTCGACAGCTTCTATTGCAAGTGATGTGATATGCCCTTTTCGCTGGGAATATATAATTTCACTTTCAAATAAGCCTTTATCAAGTATCTTTTTAATTGCTTTTTCGGCTCTAATTTGTTTACCTGATCCGCTTATAGGATTGATGATGATTCGGATTTTTTTCATTTTTGACTTGTGGGAATTAATTGATTATGATTCATACAATCAGCATAATTTTGAATTAGTGCTTTGATTTGATTTTCGATAAGATATTGTTTTTTAGAATCCATCATTTCTTTTGAATTTAATGTTCGATTTGTGAATTTGAAGCCATCGTATTCTAAAATAAAGTCCTTGCCAAAAATATGATAAATTTCATTCAAGTAGTAAACAGAAAAATCAGGAGCTGAAAGATCAAAAATTGAATTTCCAAAAGTAACAAATGGTTCTGAATAATGAAGATAATCCAAAACAGTAGGTAAAATATCACTTTGTTGGATGGTTTTTCGGTGTTCTGTTTTCAATAAGACCGTATCGTTAGGAGCAAAAAAAGCAATTGGAATTTCAAAATGAATCAGGTTACTGGAATCGGCAGTATTTGGAAGTTCGGCTGTATGATCGGCACTAATAACAAATAAAGTATTGGCGTACCAGTCTTCTGTTTTTGCCGATTCAAAAAACTTGGAGAGCGCAAAATCGGAGTAGGTAATACTGTTGTCTAAAGGATCTGATTCTGAAAACTTAGACTGATATTGTTTAGGAATGCCATAAGGATGATGAGAAGATAAACTAAAAAATGCTGCAACAAAAGGTTCCTCTAAATTGTCAAGTTTAGCTTTGAAGAAAGGATAGAATTTATGATCCCAAATCCCCCAGCTACCGTCATAATCAGAATTATTTGCATACTCATTCATTCCAAAATACGATTCAAAACCGGCCTTGGCAGCATAGCTGTCAAAATTCATAGTTCCATTTTTTCCCCCATGAAAAAAGGCGGTTGTAAATCCTTTTTTCTGTAATAAGCCAGCCAAACTGGTAAATTGATTTGCAGAATAGGAGGAGGTTAAAAAGGGTTGTCTCATTAATGATGGAATGCCGGAGAGTATGGCGGGAATTCCTTCTATGCTTTTCTTTCCGTTTGCAATTCCGTTGTATGTAAGCGATTGATAAAGTAGGCTGTCAAGAAATGGTGTTAAGCTTTTTTGCTGAGCATTAAAATATCCAATTTTATTGGCGGAAAAACTTTCTAATATCAATACCACTACATTCTTTTTTTGAAGGGCTATGCCTTCTCTATTGTATTGGTGTATTGGGTTATAGAGCATTTTCGCTTCTTCAGGATTAAACCAGGATTTGTTTTCCAATTTTTGTTTCCCTATCGTTACTAATAGGCTAAAAGGGGTGTTTAAAATCAAAGGAACCTCATTGGAATTAACCATTCTTCCGGCATCAATTAAATTGATTGGTTTTAATTGAATACCTCCTCGCATTCCTAGAATACTTATTCCCAGAATGACCACAAAAAGAATACTCTTATAAATTGTTTGAGAGATGGTTTGTTTGGCAGAGACTATTCTTTCTTTATAAAATAGAGATGTGTAAATCATTAAAAAGATCATTAAACCGGCAAGAATAATGAGATACCAAAAATCAGAAATTAAGGTTTTGAAAATATCGAATAATCCAACATTCGCATCTATAAAATTAAATAAATCGAAAGTGCTTCTTTTTAATGTAAAACGAAAATAGACAATATCAATCAGATTAAAAATAATTGCTAAACTATTTAATAACAGCGTTATGTAAAGAATAATTTTGAGTATGGATTCTTTTTTATTAAAGCGAAAGGGTAGAGTTCTAAAGAAAATCAAAGGCGCATTTATCATTATTAAAGCGGCTACATCAAAACGAAGACCTTGGATATAGATTGAAACTAAATCTGCTGCTTTCAATTCTCCAAAATAACCCACATTAAAAAAATACAGACAGAAGCGGGAAAGACTTAAAAAAAGAAGGAAAACGATTAAGCGATAGAATAGTATTACATAGGTATTTCCTTGAAATAGGTTTTTCTTCATTATTAGAATGTGTTTATGCAAAATTAATTTTTTTGGAGGATTCCGATTACTAGAAAAAGGATTTATTATTATTTTTTCTACTAAAATTGATTACAAAGTGTTGAATAAATACAAAGGCTTATTATTTGAAAATTAATGATGTCTAAACGAAGTGTTTTTGGTGGTATTTTATTCTTTTTAAGAAAATTAAATACATCGATTTTTGTTTTTCTACGATTATCCAAAGGATTTGAGTATAATATTTAGTCATCAAGCCTAAGTTGCCCCCAAAATTTTGCTATTTTTGAAAAAAAGATAGCATGTACAATTTCCAATATAAAAATCCGGTAAAAGTCATTTTTGGAAAAGATACCATTGCCTCTATTTCAAAAGAAATTCCTGCCGGAAGCAGAGTGTTAATTACTTATGGTGGCGGTAGTATTTTTAAAAATGGCGTTTACGATCAAGTAAAAAAGGCATTATCTGAATTTACTTTTTTTGAGTTTGGTGGAATAGAGCCAAACCCTCGCTATCATACGATGATGAAAGCGGTAGAAATTGTTAAAAATGAAAAAATAGATTTTCTATTAGCAGTTGGAGGCGGTTCCGTTGTTGATGGAACTAAATTTGTAGCTGCCGCTACTCATTTCGAAGGAAATGCCTGGGATATTTGTCAGAAAGGAGCTCCGATTAAATCGGCTATACCGATGGGTGTTGTTTTAACGCTTTCTGCAACTGGGACGGAAATGAATCCTTTTTCTGTGGTAAGCAACGATGAAACCAATGAAAAACTTTCATTTGGGAGTCCATATATATATCCAAAGTTTTCGATTCTTGATCCTTGTGTTTTAAAAACATTGCCAAAATCGCAATTGGCAAATGGTGTTATCGATACTTTCGTTCACGTAATGGAGCAATATCTTACCTTTCCAAATAAAGCTGAAATACAAGATCGTTGGGCAGAAGGTGTTATGCTTACTCTGATTGAATATGGCTATGATTATGTGTTTAAAGAATTTGATTATGATGTAGCCGCTAATACCATGTGGGCTGCAACTATGGCTTTGAATGGTCAGTTGGCTTTGGGTGTTCCAACCGATTGGGCTACACATGTTATTGGGCACGAATTGACGGTTTTGTATGGATTAGATCATGCACAATCTTTAGCCGTTATCTTGCCTGGAATGATGGAAGTTATGCGTAAAGAAAAGCATGAGAAGCTCATTCGCTTTGCGAAAAATATTTGGAACCTCTTCGAAGAGGATGAGGAACTTTTAATCGATCAGGCGATTATTAAAACAGAAGAATTTTTTAAAAGTTTAGAAACAAAAACTCGATTGAGCGAATATGGAATTTCCGAAAATGCAATTGATGACGTGCTTAATAAGCTTAAAAAAAGAGGAGAAATTAATTTAGGAGAACAAAAAGCTTTGACTGAAGATCGCTTAAAATCATTGCTAGAAATGCGCTTTTAAAATTTGTTAAAATGTCATTTATGCCAATAGAAAATATGAAAACAGTTCAAATAGGGAATAGGGGAAAGGGTGTTCGTTCTGATTGTTTTATCGAATTAGAACTTAAATCTTCGGGAGGTATTCAACTCGAGGTACATTCTAAAGTGGACGTTATGTTTGGCAAGTCGAATAGAGAATTAATTCTTGATATACTTGTTTTTTTTAATATTGATAATGCCTCCGTTTTGTTTGAGGATAGTGGGGCTTTGCCTTTTGTAATTGCAGCAAGATTAGAAGCAGCAATTAAACTACTAAAACAAACCACTAAAGAATATTTGCTTGAAACTTTAAAAGAAAACCAAACGCGTAGTAAAAAAGAGCAGCATCGTTTTTCGCGTTTGTATTTGCCTGGAAATTCGCCAAGTATTATGCTTAACGCAGGTATCCATAAACCTAATGCTTTAATTTTGGATTTGGAAGATGCTGTGGCACCAGGCAAAAAGCATGAAGCTCGTTTTTTGGTTAGGAATGCTTTACGTTCCTTGAATTTTTATGGCGCAGAGCGCATGGTTAGAATCAATCAAGGGGAGCAGGGATTGGAAGATCTTGATTATGTGATTCCACATGGTGTTAATTTGATCTTGGTTCCAAAGGTAGAAGCTGCAGAACAATTGAAAGCTGTTGATGAAAAAATTAAGCAAATAAAATTAAATTACGGTTTAAAAAATCCTGTTTGGTTGATGCCTATTATAGAAAGTGCCAAAGGTGTGATACATGCTTTTTCTATTGCATCAGCAACCGAAACGGTATCGTCAATGGCCATTGGACTTGAAGATTATACAGCTGATCTGGGTGTGCGTCGGACGGCAGAAGCTAACGAATCATTTTTTGCTCGTGCCACTTTGGTTAATGCAGCTGTAGCGGCTGGAATTCAAGCCATTGATTCTGTTTTTTCCGATGTTTCGGATATGGAAGGATTGAAAAAAAATGTACAAATTTCTAAGAGTTTAGGATTTAATGGCATGGGTTGTATTCATCCACGTCAAATCCGCGTAATTCATGAGAATTTTGCTCCTGATAGTGTGGAAATAGAGAAAGCAAAAAGAATTTATCTGGCTTTCCTTGATGCCAAAAAAAGCGGCTTGGGTGTTGTTTCTTTGGGCACAAAAATGATTGATGCTCCTGTTGTGAAACGTGCAGAGAAAGTAATTCAATTGGCAGTTGATATGGGAAAACTAAAGAAAGATTGGCTAGCAGGTTTTGATAAGTAAACCGTGATGGAAAACAGAAATATTTTTTTAACACTTTAGATGGTTATCCTGAGCATTTGCAAAGGATCTCATTAATGTAAGGAGATTCTTCTCCCTCAGACGACGGATCAGAATGACAAAACCGACATCTTGCAGTTCATAATTTAAGAAAGATGAAAAAATACGATAAATTAGTTAAAAACGCCGCTGGTAGAATAGTTCCTGAAATTATTAATGGCGAACAACATACCGCTTTTCAAGGAGTCGGTAAATTTCGTCCAAGTGGTAGAAAACATGCTCCGCTTATTCCAAGTTGTGCCGATTATCCCGCAGATGGAAACAAATTAGTAGCAAACCTAAAAGAAGCGCTGATTAAATCGGGATTAAAAGATGGGATGACTATTTCAACACATCATCATTTTAGAGATGGAGATTTAATTGCAAATCAAATCTTTGATATTGCCCATGAGATGGGAATTAAAGGTTTACGTTGGTTTCCTTCGGCATCATTCCCTTGTCACGAACATTTAATCCCCTATTTAGAAGATGGAACAATTCATCATATTGAAGGGAGTATGAATGGTGCTTTGGGGCGTTTCTGTTCGGAGGGCAAAATGGCAGGAGTTGGAATTCTTCGATCTCATGGAGGAAGATATCAAGCTATTCAAGATGGAGAAGTTCAGATTGATATTGCTGTAATTGCTGCTCCTTCAGCAGATGCTTTTGGGAATGCTAATGGTGTAAATGGTTCGGCAGCCTGCGGTTTGCTTGGTTTTGCTTTGGGAGATTCTCAATATGCCGAAAAAGTAATCGTGGTAACCGACAATTTGGTTCCATTTCCTTGCGTCCCTTTTCAGATTCATGGAAATCATGTTGATTATACGGTTTTGGTTGGAAAAGTAGGCGATCCTGATAAAATAATTTCCGGAACTACTCAAATTACCAAGAGTCCGGATAGGCTTTTGATTGCAGAAATAACTGCTCAATTTTGTGTGGAAGCAGGGATAGTTCAAAATGGGTTTTCTTATCAAGCCGGAGCGGGAGGCACTGCTCTAAGTATTGGAATTTATTTCGCCGAAATATTGAAAGAAAAAGGATGGAAAGCACGTTTTATTCGTGCTGGAAGCAATCAATATCCAGTTAAAATGCTGGAAGATGGTTTGGTAGATTATATACTCGATGGCCAAACTTTCGATTTAGAAGGAGTTCGCTCTATGCGGGAAAATGAAAATCATTTAGCCACAAGTCCTTTTACTTCTTATAATTATCATAGCAAAGGAAATTTTGCAAGTATGATTGATGTCGTAATTCTTGGAGCTACTGAAGTGGATGTTCATTTTAATGCCAATGTAGTCACTCATTCTGATGGCGCTTTATTACACGGTATTGGAGGTTGGCAAAACTGCCTTTTCTCTAAATGTACGATTTTGCCAATTCCGCTCTTCCGCGATCGTATTCCTGTAATCGTTGATGAGGTAACAACTCTTTGTGGTCCGGGAGAATTGATAGATGTGATTGCCACTGAAAGAGGAATCGCTATCAATCCGCGTAGAACAGATTTAATCGAAAAATTAAAAAACTCCGGTTTGCCCATAAAAACAATTGAAGAATTAAAAGCGGAGGCAGAAGCTATTTGCGGTATACCCGATAAGCCTGAGTTTACCGATGAAATTGTAGCTGCTATCAAATGGGTGGATGGAACTATTATTGATGTGGTTAGAAAAGTTAAGGCCGCAATAAATTAATTAACTTTGTGTAATAGTTATAAAGTATAGAACTTCAAAGTTGACACAAATGTTATCAAAGTCTAAATAGAGAATTAAATAAATATTTTAAACTGGAAAACAACAGTTTAGTTTTGAAAAATAATATGCCAAATTAAAGCGATATGGAATTTAAAAGAATATTACTCAAATTAAGTGGCGAAGCCTTGATGGGTGATCAGCAATTTGGAATCGACCCTGAACAATTATCCAGTTATGCTTCTCAGATTAAGGATGTGGTGAATGAAGGTGTTCAGGTTGGAATTGTAATTGGTGGTGGAAATATTTACCGAGGATTGCAAGGCGCTGGAAAAGGAATGGATCGTGTTCAGGGTGATTATATGGGAATGTTAGCGACCACCATTAATTCATTAGCACTTCAAGGAGAACTTGAAAAAACTGGACTGAGTGTAAAGTTGCTTTCGAGCCTTACTTTGAAACCAATGGCTGAACCGATGAGTCGTAAAATTGCGGTCGATTATTTAGAAGCAGGAAAAGTGGTGATTATTGCCGGAGGAACTGGAAATCCATTTTTTACAACGGACTCAGCTTCAGCTTTAAGAGCTGTGGAAATTCAAGCCGATGTATTCTTAAAAGGTACACGCGTTGATGGTGTT
>JAGGUP010000112.1 GCA_021158405.1 Bacteroidales bacterium | reverse complement strand
TTAATTATAATCCAAACGGGTTTTTTCATCCGCCATTGTTGGCTTAAGGTTTTCTTCCCATTCTGCAGATTCCCAAGTATTTATTGCATCGTGTGTAATTTTGTATTTTTCCGGAATGGGATGAGTTCCCACCACAACCTTCATCCCGTATTTTTCAGGAATAAACTTTTTAAATTGTTCGAGATAGGGACAAGGAGGATAACCAACGATAAAACCGGTGGCTAAATGAATAACTTCAGCTCCATTTTTTTTCATCTCTTCGGGGGCGTGTTCAATATTCCCGCCCGGGCAACCACCACAGGTTGTGTATCCAACTAATTCAACATCTTCATCTTTGGCATAAATATCAAAGGCACCTTCTCTTCTTTGTAAAGAACGAAAGCATTTCCCACCTGCACATGTTTTATAGCGGTCGCAAATAATAATTCCTAGTTTAGTTTTATTCATTTTACTTTTATTTTGATTAATTTATAGGTTTAGTGCTAATTCATAAGCTTCGCGGATAGCTTCTTGAGCTTTACCAACTTGTTTGGCATCGCCTATTGTATACACAGAAGCCGAGAGTTCATCTTTAAAAGGCAAGAAACTTTTCATTCCGGTAGTCATAATTATTTTTCGAATGCCGTCAAGCATCAATTCTCCATCGTCAAATTTAAGTAAAACTTTGTCATTGTCGATATTCACGACTTGATGTTTTAAATATATTTTCACCTTGTTTTCTTGAAGTCGTTTTAAAGTCATTGCTTTCTCTATCATTTCCATTCCACGGGCAATTTCTTCCAGCATTTCTACTACAATTATTTCATTATTTCCTTCTATCAGTTTAGAAGCGACTTCTAATCCAATAAGTCCACCACCCACAACAAGTACTTTCTCGTTTTTTGGTAATTGATCATCATTTAAAAATTCAGTCCAATAATATTCTTTTAATCCTTTGATTGGAGGAATGGCAGGAACAGCCCCTGTCGCCATTATTACGCCATCGTAATTATTAGAATTTAATATTTCAGCATTAGCTTCTTCTAAAATCAAGTTTACGCCTTGTGTTTTCAATTCTTGTTTATAGTAATCTACAATTTCTTTCAGACTTTCTTTTTTAGGAGGAAGAAAGGCCAGATTAAACTGTCCGCCGGGCTGATCTTTTTCATATAAATTAACCTTATAGCCACGCTCTTTTAAGGTAATTGCAGCTTGCATTCCGGCCAGACCGGCTCCTATAACAGCGAAATTTTTGAAAACTGTGGCCATTTCTGGTTTTTTATATCCGGTATTTACGAGTGGATTAACAACACAGCCTAATCCTTTTCCTTGTTTAACACCACCTAAACAGCCTTCGGAACAAGCCAGACAAGGACGAATTTGTCCTGTTTTTTGATTGAGATATTTACCAACAAAATCTGGATCGGCAACCAATGCCCGACCTAATGCCATATAGTGAGCATCGTATTTTTCTTTTAAAGAATCAATATCTTTTGGTGAATTTATTCGCCCAACAAAAATGATCGGCACATTTATGACTTCTTTTATTTTAGACGCAAATTCCCATGTTTTTCCTTTAGGAATAAACATATGTTGAAAAAACCAAGGCGGAGTTGAGCAAGCTGATCCTGCCGTAACGTGAAGTGCTGCAACACCTTCTTTTTCTAATTCTTTGGCAAAAGTGAGCATTTCCGGAAGATGAAATCCATTGGGAATCATTTCATCACCACTTATTCTAGCTATGATAGGAATATTAAGTTTTGCTTTCACTGCTTTAAAAAGCTCTAAAGGATAGCGCATCCTATTTTCGAAACTTCCTCCATATTCGTCTTCCCGATCATTTGTTTCAGGAGATAAAAACTGAGCCATTAAATAACCGTGACCAAATTGAATTTCCACAATATCGAATCCTGCTTTTTCAGCTCGTACAGCTGAATTGATGTGCATTTGTATCACTTCGCTCATCATTTGTTTATCCATACGAACCGGAGTTGCGCCACCATTTGGGCAGGCTTTGTCTGTTGATGACCAGAAATAGTTGCCCGGGATATTTGGATTTGCCATTCGACCGGGATGATTGATATGAGCGATAACTTTTGTATTCGATGGATGAATTTTATTTATCAAATCTTGGTAAGCGGGAATTTTTTCATCGGAATCGATTCCCAATTGGGTTGGTAATTCGCGTAATCCGACATCCATATACAAGGGCTCCAGAGTGATAGCTCCCAAATCATAGGATCTTTGTGTGTAAAAATCGATATGTTTTGGCCTTATATTTCCTTTTCCATCACTATAGCCCAATTTAATGGGCGCCATAATAAATTGATTTTTAAGTTTTAACATGGTCTTTTTGGTTTTTATAATTTTTGATATTGATGCCTTTTAACACGATGTCATTTTCTTTTACACCTAAATCGCACGCAATGACTGGGCATTTTGCTTTTAGCATAAAGAAAATTGATCTTTTTTCATCGGAAAGGCCTTCGTAATTTCCTTGGCCTTTGCTGATAATCAAATCAGCTTCTTTAAAAAGGTGGTTAAATTCAGGACTACAAGTAGAAAGAATAGTTCCGGGAGCATGACTTCCGGAGGAAATTATTTCCGAGACATCCTCCAAACCACTAGAAATGGCATCTTCAAATATAACATCATTAATTACCGGAACTTCACGAACGGCATAATAGGTTTTTTTGCTCATTTCTTCGATAAGAATTCGATCGAACACAGATTCGCCGGCATTGTCGGCAATATACAAAATGGTTTCTGCTTTTTTCAAGTGCTTTTCAAAAGCTTTAAAATCGAAATAGGCAAAATCTTGAGCTAAAATACGTGTTACATCTTCTGTAAGATTGAATTTTTTGCTCATCCCAAAATCAATAATATTTCCCGCAATTGCCATTCGAATAGCTGTAATCAATCGATTTTCCGATTTATCTAGAATGGTTTTCAGCTCAGGAATCATTTCTTTAGCTTCGGCAATGCTCCTTTTTTTTATCTCTTTATAAGGATCGTTAATGCCTGTTACTTCTCTTATTTTGGCGTAGATTACTTCTCCAACTTCAGCTGGAGTTTTTTCCATCGAAAGATGTTTTATCAGATCCCCGGTTTGATCGAGCAATTGTTTTATTTTCTCTTCATCCTTGGTGGCTAAGCGTCCAGCGCGTAATGTTTGTTGCATAAAACAAGGAATACAGTCGAGGTAAGTTTTCATAAATGCTATTTCTGTAAGTAATTGGTTTTTATCAAGTAGCTTTTATTTCTAAGAATTAGAAGTTTATATATTTTAACGTAAAGTTCGCAAAGTTTTATGCAGAGAGCGCAAAGTGATAAATGCCACTGTTAGAATACATTGCAAGCTTTGCGTCCTGATAATTTTCGGGATCTTGGCACTCTTTGGGGTTAGTTAAAGAAATTGACATAAAATCGCATTCTCATTATCCATTTGCTGAATTGTATTCTTCCTTTATTTCAAAAGTATTTCCGCTGTTGTCTTTTATAAAAATCAAGTCATAAGTTCCTCTTGGAATTCGAATAATTTGTGCGTTTTGCTCCTTTGCTTTTTTTATGAATTCTTCTCTGTTTGGGAAACTCAAACACCAATGATTATAGTTGTTTTGTTTTGAAGTTTCATCAATAAATAACTCTAATGATAAACCTTGTCCTTCCAGATAAAATACCTGAACAGCTTTAGGAATATTGAATAGCTTAAAAGCTAATTCCGAGTCTAATTTAAACTCACGAATAAGTTTAAAACCAAGTAATTGCTCATAAAATTGAGCTGCTTCACTCGCGCTTTGAATAGTCAAGGCCAGGTGATGAAGCTTCATTCTGCCTTTTTTTTGTTTTGTTTCTGCTGCAATAATTCTTCGCGAACCATTACATGACCGCATGAAGGACATTTTATTTCTGTACATTTAGTTCCTTGTTGATGTGCTACTTTTTCACCACATTTTGCACAAACACAAAACCCGCCGGTGCCAAAACCACCACCTTGATTTCTTCCACGGCCTCCGCCTTTTCCAAGTCCTTTTCCTTGTCCAAATAAGCCCATTTATTCTAAATTTTTAAATTGATTTTCCAACTCTTCCAGCTGGGTTTTTAAATTCTTAATCTGTTCTTCTAATACCACTTTCTTGTCTATCGATTCTGATGGAAATAATCCTTTACTATAGCGAAAACCATAAGCTTTGCCCACTTGGTTTCCTCCCCATCCGAATCTGTGTTGAAAGCCGTAAGCACCTCGACCGGGAAAATCAGTTTCGTAATTTTGAAATCCGGGAACATTATTCCCAACGCAAAAACCCATTCTGCGCCCACTCATTGCACCAGCTCCGTTTGGACCTGTCCTGTCTCCTCTTGGCATAATAACCTCCTGTTGTTTATGAGCAATATTTCTTATGACCAAAACCATCTGTAAAATTTATAATGCTTTCTGAATCAGGCATAAGTGTATTATTGCATCTATATTAATAATAAATATTCCTATACTATAATTAGTATAGATGGACAAAGGTAATGAACATATGTGCATAATACAAATAAAAAATGAAAATATTTTCGTATTATTTGATAGGGACAAAAGATTTTCTCTAAATCATATTCTCTTTTGGTCGAAAGCCTTTTTGATATTCCCCTAAAATTGTCAGCTCTTTGGTTAGAGGCAATATAGCTGCAAGTGCTTGCTTATATTTTTTATAATTGTTAAAAACCAGATCAATATAAAACAAATATTCCCATTCTACTCCTACAACAGGCAGCGATTGAATTTTCGATAGGTTTATTTTATAAAAAGCAAGAACAGATAAAACCTGAGATAAAATGCCTTCTTCATCAGGCAATCGAAAACAAAGTGAAGCTTTATTTGCAAGAATATCTTTTTGCTGTGCCAGATAATTTTCTTCACTAGAAATAACCAGAAAACGTGTAAAATTCTTTTTGTTAGTTTCGATACTTCTGTTAATGATTTCCAAGTCATACATTTCCGCTGCCAGATCGCTAGCAATAGCAGCGACTCCTTTTAAATTGCCATCAGCAATTCGTTTGGCACTTAAGGCCGTGTCTTCTGCATCGAGTATTCTTACTCTGTTGCGGCGTATTGGGTTTAAAAAATCGAGGCATTGTTCTAAAGCCATGGGATGCGAATGGATTTCTTTAATATCCTCTAATTTCTCGCCTTTTAAAACCATCAAATGCTGTTCTATTCTTAAAAAAACTTCTCCAAGTACTTTTAATTTTGATTCTCGCAAAAGAGCGTAGTTAGGAATAATACTTCCTACAAGCGAGTTTTCAATGGCTATTACACCATAATTGGCTTCTCCAAAAAGGAGGGCGTCAAATAAATCGTTAAAAGTTATACATTGGATAATTTCCAAGGGTTGATTATTGAAATATTGACGACTGGCAATTTCGTGGAAGGCACCGCTAACACCTTGTATGGCAACTTTCTTAATTGAATTCATAAGCATTTTAAATAAAAAAAGCCCCGATTATTCAGGACTTTATATTTTTGACAGATAAAATAAGACTCATCCTTTAGGCTTCCATTTTAAAATAAAAGAAAAATCGAATCGTATTTACTGTTATCATTCGTAAAACTTTTGGCTAAAGTAATCGATTTATTGGAATAGGAATTAGAAAAATTGGCGAATTTCTTATTCACTGTTGTCTGGTAAAGACGAAGTTTATCCGCTACGTGAAAAATGAATAGAAGGTTTAATATTGATCTACAACACTTTATCCGCTACGCGGAAATTTCTCCGAAGAGCTTGTCCCGATTTTTCGCATTAGCGTCAATCTAACAAGAGGGAGTGGAGAGTGCTAATAATTGTTTATCAGTATTATAAGTTCTGAAGGAACGAAATATAATAGCCCAGTATGAAGCGAAGCGAAATGCTGGGTAAAGAAGATTAGAATAATTTGCCGCCGGCAGTTAATGTTCTGAAAGAGAGTAAAATATAGTCCTGCGGAACGAAGCCACCAATTTAGCTCAAGGAAAAATATTTATCCTAAGGTTGACGCCAATGCGATTTTTCGGGAAGATATAGTATTGTAGAAAAAGTAAGCCTCAAAATATGCATACATCGTAGAGGTTAAACAAAGTAAGCGCTTTTATGGCTTTACATGAGTTTTTGATAGGCCTGCCACCAACGATCAGGAATATCATCCTCTAGGGCATATTCATAATCCGATTGCGAGCAAGGAACAAGATAATGTCTTTCGTATTTTGCTTTAATAGTGGCAGAACAAGCTACTTCCATCCACCAGCGGTCGCTTTTTTTGCTTTTAAAGAATACTAATTCATCTTCACGGTCGCTAAGTTTAACCATAAATTTCTTGTATTCTTTGCTGTTTTTATTGACAGGAAAATCATTCAATCGAGAATAGAAACCATCTATGAAATACCAAATCATTTGAGCAATTAAGTGAGCTGTTTGTCCGTTTTTATCTAATTCCGGATTGTATTCATAAAATCCGATGGAGCTCAATTTTTCGCTGAGTCCTGCATAACGCGTAATCTGACACAATTCCTCTCCATAAAAACCATTGGGTGTGGCGTTAGCATTTCCCGGAGCATCCGATTGACGGATAGCAGAAATATCAATGCTAATCATATCCGCATTTCGAACCAAAGGCTCAACTTCTTTCATTTTTGCACGTACATTCCCTAATCGATAGGTATCGAAAAATAAGTTTTTCATCAATTTTACTGCACTCGGATTTACAAAATAAGTTTGATAGCCCAGGTTAGTATAATTGAATAGATAATTGGGTTGGTGCAAGATTATTTTTGAAAGATAAGATTTGGCGTTTAGATCATTTTCATTTTCTCCCAAATCAAATTGATTATCAACCGAAACAATATTAATGATTTGCCCTAAATTTTCGTAGGCTTGATAATTAGCAAAAGTCAAATCCTGACTTCCGCCAAGGATGATAGGAACAATATTGTTTTCAAGCAAATAAGCAGTAATGGTAGTTAGGGCATAAAAAGTATCATTGGTATCATGCCCCAGTTTTACATTTCCTAAATCAACAAGCTCGATTTTGTAATTGCCAGCAAAAAGATTATAAAAATAGTTACGAACATGATCCATTCCTTTTCCACAGCCGGCGTTATTTATGGCATTTCGTTCTTCGCCAACACCAATAATAGCAAGCTTTGCCAGCGATAAATCAGGGAAAACACCTTGCTCATCATAGCGCTGAATAAAATTACCGTATCGTTTTGTAGCTTCAAATTGATGAAAAAAGAAATCGTCTGTATTTATAGGATCAAAGTAGTGCGAAATATCCATCATGAAAATTTTGCTTATTTATACCCGAATTTTAGAAAAAGGTTATGCTTTAAGTCAATTCTATTTATAAATAATACACTGTTTTATTTCTTTTTAGTGATTGCTTTAAGGGCCTTTTTCTTGACTGTTTTTTTTGCCGGTGCTTTCTTTGCGGTAGTTTTCCTTGCTTTAGTGCTGGTTTTTTTACCGCTACCCGGCTGGCTTTTAATCAGCTTTACGGCTTCTTCATAACTAATTTTAGCCGCTTCTGTAGTTTTGGGTATTTTATAATTTCTCTTTTTATAAGCGATATAAGGACCCCAACGTCCATTGAGCACCTGAATTTCCGGGTCTTCTTTGTAGGACAAAATAAAGCGCTCGCGGTCTTTTTGACGTTTAGCTTCTATCAATTCTATACAACGATTTTCTGTAATGCTAGCCGGATCGTCCGTTTTATCGAGCGAAAAAAACAAACCATTATGTTTAACGTAAGGGCCAAATCGACCAATAGCAACAGTCATTTCCAAATCTTCATACATGCCTGTTGATCGTGGAAAATCAAAGAGTTTAATAGCCTCTTCTAAACTTATATTTTCAATAGATTGTCCTTTTTTGAGGCCTGCAAAACGTGGCTTTTCTTCATCTTCGCTTTCTCCAATTTGTGCCATAGCACCATAGCGTCCAATTTTCACGTATAAATTCTTTCCTGATTTAGGATCAATTCCAAGCAGACGTTCGCCTTTTTCGCGTTCCGCATTTTCCATGGCGTCGTCTACACGTTTTTTAAATGGATGATAGAAATCACCTATCATTTTGTTCCATTCTTTTTTTCCTGCAGCAATCTCATCAAATTCTAATTCGGCTTTTGCTGTAAATTGATAATCGATAATATCAGTAAAATTATTTACCAAGAACTTATTCACTAAAGACCCTATATCCGTTGGAAGCAGTTTCCCTTTATTATTTCCTGTTTTCTCGGTTTCAATACGTTCTTTAAGTTCGCCTTGTTTTAAATAGACTATTTGATATTTGCGTTCATCACCCTCATTCTCGCCTTTTTCAACATAGCCTCGTTTTTGAATAGTAGAAATGGTAGGAGCGTAGGTAGAAGGACGTCCAATTCCGAGTTCTTCAAGCTTTTTAACTAAACTGGCTTCTGTAAAACGTGCTGGAGGCTGAGCGAAACGTTCCATGGCGGTCATCTCTAATACCTCTAGTTTCTGGTCTTTAGCAACCGCAGGAAGCATTCCTTTGGTTTCATCGGAGTTACCGTTTTCATTGTCGGTAGATTCTATATATACCTTTAGAAATCCATCGAAAGTAATGACTTCGCCTTTTGCAGATAAAACTTCTTTTTTTCCTGATATTTCTATTTCAATATTTGTCTTTTCAATGATAGCGTCAGCCATTTGACTAGCGATTGTTCTTTTCCAGATTAAGTCGTATAAACGTTGTTGAGCACTATCGCCACTCACTTTGCTTCGTGTTAAATCTGTTGGTCGTATTGCTTCGTGAGCCTCTTGTGCACCTTTGCTTTTCGTTTTGTATTGGCGGATTTTAGAATATTTTTCGCCGTAAGTAGTGCTAATCATCTGCTTGGCTTGTCCAATAGCTTGTCCGGAAAGAGTGACAGAATCGGTACGCATATAAGTAATTTTCCCAGATTCATATAATTGCTGAGCCACTACCATGGTTTTGCTTACGGAATATCCCATTTTCCGACTGGCTTCTTGTTGTAAAGTAGAAGTAGTAAATGGTGCTGAAGGAGTTCTTTTCCCGGGTTTTTTCTCTATATTTTTTACTTTAAAATCGGCAGTCAAACAATCTTCTAAAAATTTAGTAGCCTCTTCTTTAGTAGCCAATCTTTTTGGTAGTTCAGCTTCGAGCAATTCTGTTTTCGCATCACTCGTATAAAACTTGGCCGTTAGGCGATAAGAAGAAGTGATATTGAATTTCTTGACGTCTTCCTCTTTTTCCACACATAAACGTACAGCTACAGATTGTACACGACCCGCAGATAAAGAGGGCTTTACTTTTCGCCATAATACGGGCGAAACTTCAAAACCTACTAAGCGATCCAATACGCGTCGGGCTTGTTGCGCATTTACTAAATAAATATCAATATCGCGAGGATTTTCGATAGCACTTAGAATGGCGGCCTTAGTAATTTCATGAAAAACAATCCTTTTGGTATTTTCTTTTTTAAGGCCTAATTGATTATATAAATGCCAGGCAATGGCTTCTCCTTCACGGTCCTCATCTGATGCCAACCAAACAGTTTCGGCAATTTTTGCTTCTTTTTTAAGATCGGCGACTACTTTTTTCTTGTCGGGAGAGATTTCGTAATTGGGTTTGAAACCATTTTCAATATCAACACCAAAATTTTTCTTGGCTAAATCAGCGATGTGACCAAAGCTGGATTTAACCAGAAAATCTTTTCCGAGAATTTTTTCTATCGTCTTTGCTTTAGCAGGAGACTCTACAATTACCAAATTTTTTGCCATGCTGAGCTTTTAGTATTTATTAAATGATTTTTAGCAGAAAAAGAGTTTGCGCGTTAAAAATCAATTTTTTTGGGTTTAAATTTTCGGCAAAATAACACATAAAATTTCTATTAATCCAAATGTTGTAGTGAATTTTATATGTTTTTAAGTGAATATTAAGGTTTTGAGAGTTCTGTAAAAGGCTAACAAATAGCAATATACGAATAGAATAAAAAACTTCAAAATTAAAGGCTTGTATAATGTGGAGTTAAGGATTGAGACGAAAGTGGATGTTTTTGTAAGAATTAAGGAGATTCTCTATTATAGTTTGCTCCATTCTTGTGATTCCTCAAGTGTATCAAACAGCTTGATTTCCCATTCATTAACTTTCATTAATTCAATATGATTTTGCTAAACAATTTTTAAATAAAAATCGCTCTCCACTTTAGTTGATAGTTGATGTTAGGAACAAACACATTCATTTTAGTTTTATGGATATTGATAGTTTTGACAAAGAACTTTCCGAAAGTTTCTACTACCTTTTTAGAGAAGTTGATAAATTGGTTCAAAATTTTAAAAAGGAAATACAATAATCAATTTATTATCCCTCATATAATCCATTTAGGTTTCTTGTAAAAAGAAAAAAGTGTTGTCCAAATTAGGTATAAAGTGGGTTCTCCTAACCGTGTCGATTTTTTAATCCTATAGTGATTTTTGTTAAACAATTAGTAAATGGATGAAAAGAGCAGTTTTTATGTAATTTTGTCGCGCTTGGAAACGAAAAATATTTTGTGCGATAAAATAAATTTTCTTTTATTGCTAAATGATTGATAATATGGAAATTAAGGACAATAAAAATTTATATATAGAGACTTACGGATGTCAGATGAATTTATCTGACAGCGAGATTGTTGGATCAATTATGGCCGAAGAGGGTTATAAAACGAGTGATGCAGCTGAGAATGCCGATATTATATTTATAAATACCTGCTCTATTCGCGATAATGCCGAAAAGCGTATTAGAAAGCGTTTGCGCGAAATCAAGAAAATGAAAAAGGCCAATCCCGATTTGAAAGTGGGGATTTTGGGCTGTATGGCAGAGCGCCTTAAACAACAACTTCTCGACGAAGAAGAGGTGGTGGATTTAATTGTTGGACCTGATGCTTATCGCGATTTACCCAACTTGATAAAAACCGTGGAAAGTGGTCGTAGAGCCATTAATGTTTTGCTTTCTGAAGATGAAACCTATTCAGAAATTGAACCTGTTCGTCTAGGAAGTAATAATATATCGGCCTTTATTTCTATTATGCGAGGTTGCGAGAACTTTTGCACCTATTGTGTTGTTCCTTTTACGCGAGGAAAAGAACGTAGTCGTGATCCTGAAACGATTCTAAACGAAGCCCAAGATTTGGTGGCTAAAGGGTATAAAGAAGTGACTCTGCTTGGTCAGAATGTGAATTCTTATACGTGGGAAAACAATGGTAAATCGCTTAGTTTTCCGGAGCTGATAGCGAAAGTGGCAGCGGTTTCTCCCGAATTAAGAGTTCGTTTTGCAACTTCTCATCCAAAGGATATTTCGGATGAGTTGATAAAAACCATAGCGAAAACGCCAAATATCTGCAATGCGATACATTTGCCTATCCAATCGGGAAGCAATACGGTTTTAAAACGAATGAACAGAAAATATACGCGCGAATGGTATATGGATAGAATTACAACCATAAAAAAATACATTCCAGAATGTGGTTTATCCACTGATATTATTGCCGGATTTTGTGGCGAAACAGAGGAGGAGCACAAAGAAACTCTTGCACTTATGGAGTGGGTAGGCTACGATTATGCTTTTATGTTTAAATATTCGGAGCGCCCCAATACGATTGCTCAAAAGAAATTTGTAGATGATGTACCTGAAGATGTAAAAAGTAGTCGTTTAACCGAGATAATAGCTTTACAGCAAGAACTTGCGCTTCGTTCCAATAAAGAAAACATTGGGAAAACTTTTGAGGTTTTGGTAGAAGGCTTTTCCAAACGTTCGGATGCCGATTTAGCCGGAAGAAATTCTCAGAATAAAATGCTTGTCTTTCCAAAAAGGAATTTCAAAGTGGGTGATTATGTGCTGGTTAAAGTTACGAGTTGTACTGCGGCAACACTGATAGGGGAAGCGGTATAATTATTTTAAAGGAAAACGCTGTTGCTTTTCATGTATATTTTCTTCATTTTTGCTTTAATAAAGATTTACTTATGCCTTTGAACGAGTGGCTTTTATTAATTACAATTATCCCCATTTTTTTAGGATTGATTTATGCTGCTTTTGTTTCATATAGAGAAAATGAAGCACGTGCGGCAAGAATTTTTCTTTTCACCCTGCTCGATCCTGTAATATCCTTTGCTTTTATTTATTTCGACTATCCTTATAAATCAGAAATTATCTGGATCATACTTTTTATGTATTGGGTGCTAGCATTGATTTTTATTATTCCTTATGGGAATAAAAAAGGTTTCATAAATCCAATTCCAAGGATGCGTATTGATGAAAGAGACGTAATGTTTTCGAGGCTTGAACTGAAAGAAGAATCGGAGCGTTTTGACACTTATTATAAACGCAGGCCGGAAAATAAGTTTTTAGATGATGAATTCAGAAAAAGACCGGGTTTATTAAGCTCAAATGCATCTTTAGCGCATACTTTTGCTTTTGCTTCTGCCGATGCCAGTTTCGATACCATTGGCGCTTTAAAATTTGAAGTTGATGGCAAAGTAGCGAAAACAAAAACACAAAGTAATGCTGC
>JAGGUP010000062.1 GCA_021158405.1 Bacteroidales bacterium | reverse complement strand
CTTAATTAAAAACAACACGTTCGTTATCTCCAAAAATATCATATCCAGAAATAATCACTTGTTCTCCTGATTCTAATCCTTCCAATAATTCGTAATACTTAGGATTTTGTCTGCCAATTTTAATGGCGCGCTTTTCTGCAGATTTTCCATCAGCAGTGAGTACAAATATCCATTGTCCGCCTGTTTTCTGGAAAAAGCTTCCTCTTGGCAACAACATAGATTCTAGCGGGCTACTCAATTGCAAACGTGAATAATAGGTTTGTCCCGTTCGCATATTCTCAGGCATCTCTCCTACAAAAACCATTTCAACGGAGAAACGACCTTCGCGAACTTCAGGTAAAACTTTTCTGATTTTCAGCTCAAATTCCTGTCCTTGACGTTCTAATATTGCGCTTAGACCAACTCTCACTTTATCAATATAATGCTCATCAATTTGGGCAACAACTTTATAAGAGGTTAGTATATGAATCTGCCCAATTCTTCCACCTTTGGGAATGGATTGTCCAAGCTCTACATCCAATGCCGTAAGCTGTCCATCTGAAGGTGCCATAACGTTCAAATTATCCTGCCGTTGACGCACCAATTTTAGGTTCAGATCCATATTATGAAGATTGTTTTCCATCTGACTTACTTGTATGGATCGGTAAATGGAATCTTGTTTTTGGCGTTCCATATACAATTCAAAACTCCGCTCAGCAAATTGAAAATCTTCTTCTGATATCAAGAATTCCTCTTTCGAGATAAGCTTGTCTGCATAAAGCGATTTATTTTGATTGTATTTTCTTTCTTTTTTCTTAATATCGAACTCGAGATTGAGCAATTCACGCTTTATCTGCAGCTTTTCTTGCTCCATAACAACCATTGTATTGCGCAAAAAATTACTTTTCTCGGCTAGTTGGGCTTCACTGTTTAGAATACTTAAGCTCAGATCGGGATTGCTCAAACGGAGAATAACATCTCCTTTTTTCAGCATTGTTCCTTCTTCTATCACTTTTTCTTCCACTCTACCACCTTCTCTCACATCTAAAAAGATAGTTGCAATAGGTTCAACATTTCCGGAAACCGTTATATAATCATGAAATATGCCTTTCGATACTGTTTCTATGCTTAATTTTTCAGCATCTACTTTTATGGTTGAAACATTCTCAACAAAAAATGCTTGGTAGATTAGAAAGACGACTGCTATTGCGCCTAATCCCATATAAATATGCTTCTTCTTTAATCCTTTTTTCTTTTCTATTTGCCTGTCCATAATTTCATTTATCTAGTGGTTATATTGAGTTTGAATTTTAAACTCTAAACCGAGATTTACTAATTTTTGTTTTTATTGATTTAGATGATTCCAGTTCCCTGTTTTGTAAAACTGTAACATTTGCTTACGCATATAATAGACTATTTTGGTTTTTAGCAGACTGGCCTTAGCAGATACGAAACGTTGTTTTGCTACTTCGTAATCTGTGGGGCTAGCAAGGCCTTTCTCCATTTTTTTTGTTGCATTTTCTAGCGATAATTCACTAAAGCCATATAACTCCACAGCCGACTGAAATTCATTATTTGCTGATTGCAATTCATCTACTGCATTCCAGATTTCTGAATAAAGAATATCTTTTTGCTTCTGCAATAAAAGTTTGCGGTCTTTAACCATAATTCGCTTTCTTTTAATGTTGCTATAAACCGAAGCATTATTAAATATCGGAATAGTAATTCCCAAACCTACTGCTTGACTTTGATTATTATCTATTTGCTCACTAAACACTTTTGGATCTCCATCGAAATAGTTTGTATATAGTCCTGCAGACATATAGATTCGTGGTGATAAGCCTCCCTTCGCGACAGCTAATTCTTTTACTGATGCTTTAAATAAAAACTCTTGTTGTTTAATTTCGGGTAATACATTTACAGCCTTGTTAAACAAAGAATCAATATTTTGTTGAGTTGCAGAAAACGTTGAGTTTAATCCTAAATCTTCAATTTCAAAAGATTGTGTTGCATCTAATTTCAATAACTGCTTCAATTGTAATAGCGTTTTATTAAAATTATTCTCAGCAACAGTAAGACTGAATTTATCGGTGGCCCATTGACTTTTTAGCTCCTGAACAGTAATCGGAGATTCCCGCCCAATATCAACTAACTTTTGCATCCTTTTGTATTGGCTTTCCGAAAGTAGAACCTGACTTTGAGCAACTTCGCGTAGCCCTTTGCTATATAATACAGTGCTATAGGCGGTTAAAATATCGAAAACCAATTTGTTCTTTATATAATTAGCTTCCTCTTTGTTTGCAGATAATAAATACCTGTTAAAACTAATGGTATTGAGTTTAGTAAAGCCTCTAAACAAATCGACAGAAGTGCTAAAGCCGTAATAATTAACCATAGTTTGGTCGAAGGTAATGGCATTGGTATTCCCGTCAATATTACGTCCAAAACTAAAATCCACTCGACTACCCAAATTTAAAGTAGGTAATAATTTTGCTTTGCTTTCTAAGACTGTTACTTTTTGTTTCTCAGTATTATTATTCGAAATAATGAGATCCATATTATTAGCCAAAGCGTACTTGATGCATTTTTCTAGACTCCAGGTTTCCTGGGCTTTTGCTGAGAACGAGTTGAATGCTATCAAGCCTAAAAATAGGGCAGAGATAAGAAGCAACTTGCTATTAACTTTTATAAAATGTATTTTCTTCATCAGAATCTTTTTCTATTTGGCTAGAATAAGTCAAGCTTTATGCCATAAAGACTAATAAGCTGTTTATCTGTTACATAAAGAATTATTATGCAATCAAAAAAGAAAGAAGTGTAAATATATTTTACAGTGCTGTCTATATAATTTACAAGATTCAGAACTATCAGAATAGGGATAATGAAATAAAAAAAGAGACCATTGATATCCAATGATCCCTTCAAAAAAACCTCCCGTCAAAACCCTCGCTCGGCTTAATCTCCTGATTAAGTCGCGATGTATATCCCAAGGATTAAGACCCTCGCTCTATTTAATCTCCAGATTAAGCTTAGCAGCGAAACTAAAATTCAAGTTTATAGCTTATCATAGGCAAGGTAATTACTTTTTCTACCCGTTGAATGTCGTTTGACAAGTAATTATAAGCGTATCCTTCATACATTGGAGAGCCCAATGCATTTTTAATTTGGAATGCCCATACACTTGAATGCTTCTTTTTATTTATTCGATAAGTAATGGTTAAATCCAAATAATACATAAGAGGTAATTGTTCTTCAAATGCATTGGATTCATCATAAATAACCAGCCTTTCCCGGATTGATTCTTCTGTAAGCACAGGACTAAAACGCTCTCCTCCCACAAAATTTAATCTTCCATTTATTCCTAATACCTTATTGTTTTTCAAGAAAAATTCTTTTCCAAACAAAAGATTCATTACAAAACCTTTGTCGTATCTGGTATTGCGCCAAACGCCATCATCAGCTTTGTATTTTGAATCAAAAATAGAGGCCGTGATTAAATAATAGTAATTTTGATTCAAAAAACGTTCTAAGGTAAAATCTATTCCTATGTTTCGTCCAATGCTATTATTTTCTAAAGCACTCATAAAACCCCAATCTTGTTTAAAATTTATCATAGAATAAGAGCTGTCGGCAATTCCTGGAATATCGTACAAATATTGATAATAAGGCTCTATTTTCAATCGTAAATTATTGTTAATCAGCCAATCGTAGCCAAGAATAAAGTGACGTGCTTTTGACAATCTCAGATTCTTATTTGGGTATTCCGTATTTGCATCATTATTAATGAAATATATTTTCAACTCTTCCAATTGGCTATGTTTTCCATAAGCAAAACTGAGCGAATGTTTTGGATGAAATTCCCATTTTATACCCAATCGTGGGTCGATTGAAAATTCATTATTTAGCGCAAAATAATTGGCATTGATGCCTGTATTGATGGAAATATTTTCGGAGATATCATATTTAGATTGTATATAATATTCCAGAAAAGTACTATGCCCATTTTCTTTTACAAAATTTTGAAAAGTTTCAGGATCGTCCTGAATGGTACTACTCAAATCTAAATCGTAAAATAACGTATTGTAATTAAAGCCTGTTTTTACAACAAATCTTGCATTGAATTTATGATTAAGAACTGAACTTAGTGTAAGTTTCCCAGAATTGTCTACAATATTCCAATGAGGTCTTCGTGCCAAGACACTATCCAAGCGTGTTGCTTCTAGTTTATTTCGGATTCCCGAAGCTGCAAGAGTTGTATTTATATAGGATTTCTTGCCCACAATTATTTTATGGCTGAATCCTAAAGCTCCAGTATTAATTCCCCATTCATAATTTATCCTATCCCAATCGATTTCCCATTTTGTTGGATCAAGCTCATCAGGTTCATTGTTATTGTCAATGGCACCAATTCCCCACAAAGAAAAGACACCTGCTTTTTTGGTTGGAAAATTCAGTTTAAACGATAAATCCTGATATTTTGGAATCTGATCTGAAGGCAATAAGCCAAGCTCTGAAAATAAACCCAAAGTGGAGTATCTATAATTAAACAAATAGGTTGCCTTTCCTCCTTTTTTAAAAGGACCTTCTGAAGATACATCCAATCCCATTATTCCAGCTTGAATAGTATGTTCCCTTTTTTCGTTATTTCCATTGCGGAGTTTCATATCAAAAACTCCTGCAAGAGCATTGCCATATTCTGCCGGAAAAGCCCCCGTAAAAAAATCGGAATTGGCTAGAAGTTGACTACTAAAGATGGTAACAAATCCCCCACCGGCTACATTTCCACCAGAGAAGTGATTTGGATTTGGAATTTCTACTCCTTCTAATCGCCAGGATACACCTTTAGGAGAGTTCCCTCTAATGATGATTGCATTGTCTTGTATATTTCCGATACTTACACCGGCAAAAGCAGAGGCCAAACGTGCGGGATCATCCACACCTCCGGCATAGCGTCTGGTTTCTTCTACTGTAAAAGATCTGGCACTTATGGATGCCATTGAGTTTATGGCTTTGTCTTTGCGGGCGTAAGCTTTAACCGTTACTTCATCCATTAAAGCAAAAGCTTGTTTTAAAGCTGTATTTATTACCACCTCTTTCCCCGATGTAACCAAAATCTCCGAGACTATTGTGGCTTCATAACCCACATAGCTAATCTGTAGATTATAGCGACCAAGAGCTACATTTGGGATTCTAAAATTCCCATCAAAATCTGTTATTACACCAATAAGTGGATCTGTATCTAAGATTACTATAGTTGCACCAAATAGCGGAATTTGGGTTTCATTGTCAATGATTTTCCCTTTAATGGTTTGCGTTACGGATTGTGAAAATGCAATCTGTGCAATAAATAATGCAATCAGAATTAGCAAATTTGGTTTTGTGTTTGAGGCTTTTTTCATCGATTTTTCTTTTGTCAACAAATAATGCTGTTTATCATTGCCTCTAGTCAAATATATTGCCAATCATTGTAAATAGCTGATTATATTGATAATAGAAATTGGAAGTGGGATTATATTCTATTGTTATTGTAAATAATTTTGACACAAAATGTAAAATTATTTTACAATTATCTACCTCTTTGTATATTGCAAAATCCTTTCTAAAGGTGATTATTCATTTTTTAATTTTTCAATAATACTGGCTTCAACCCAATAGATATCGTGATAATAGGGAGCACTATTCCATCGTGTGAAAAACAAATATTTTCCATCGGGCGAAACTCCCGAAAATCTTTCCTGCTTGTCAGTATTTACCGAAGTACCCATATTGATCGGCTCTTGCCATTCTCCTTTTTCATCTCTAAAACTGATGTATAAATCACCTGAACCAAATTGTCCTTCTCTATCCGAAGAGAATATCAAATAGCTTTCATCAGGAGCAATAAACGGACACCAATTCAGCACTCCTTTTTTATTTATTTTCTTATTTAGGATCTCTAATTCTGCGTAGTCCCCATTTTTTAATTCGGCAGAACAAATAACTCGTGTACCATCAATTAGATCAAGAAAATAGATTGTACCCTTAAGGGTTACTGTTGGTGTCCAAAGCCCGATTATATTACGTATTGGTTTGGGATCGTCCCAACCTTGTTCTGTCTTATTTGAAATCCAAATGTCGTTTTCCTGAGTCCCATTTTTTGCTTTGGGTCGTTTTGATGCAAAGAATAACTTTTCACCATCGTAACTTATAAAAGGCTGGTCATCGTGATAATTACCCGAAAAAGAAGCAAGTATTGGTTCTGACCATTTATTATTCTCAAATTTCACATAATAGATTTTCCTAGTTTCGTTTTCTCCACTTACGGTTGACCAATACATTTCTTTACCATCAGGAGTAGAACTTGGACTGCTATGGGCTAAATGATTAATGATTTCTGGCGCAAATAATTCTGTTGAATTTCCTGGTAGTTTTTGTCCGTAATATTTCCAAGAGCTATTTTGCCCATATAGTAGCGATGTTAAAACTACCAAAGCAATGCATAGGATTTCTTTTATATTACGCGCTGAATTCCTTATTGAAAAAATCATTTTGATCAGTTAATTCTTATTTCTATTATCTTTATTTTTAGGACCATATGCCAAGTACACAATGTTTTTTGTTAAGGCTTGTTGTTTATTCCAGCAAATACAATAGTCCTTTCGAAAAGGTTTTTCTTGAATTTGACCAATCGTGCCATCCGTTGAATTCTATGTATTTATATTCGTATTTTTTGTTTCCTAATACTCTGACTAATCTACGGTTACTGCCTAAAACCTGATTTTCCTGTAAACCCCAGTCTAAGAATATTTTTATATCTTTTTTTTCTTCGTTTATAAATTTGTTTATCAACCAATCGCTTCTAATCCATTCGCTTTTTATACTTTCAAGTTCCTTATCTCTCCAAAAAGAACCTGATTGCGATAACACTTTTCCGAAAATATCAGGGTGATAAAATGCAGTATAACATGCTGCCAAACCACCATAACTCATCCCACCGATTATATTTTCATCGATTTCTGTGCTTACGTTATATTGCTCTCTGATGAGCGGTAAAAAATCAGTTATAAACTCATCCTTAAAATCAGTGTTTAAAGGGAGTATAACTCCTCTTGTACTTCTATATGTCGCGAAAAAAACAGCAATCATCGGTTCTGCTTTATTCTTAGCAATCAGATTGTCAAGAATATTTGGAACTTCAATGCGGTTCAGATACATAAACGCATCAAACAGATAAATTACGGGATATGCTTTCTGTCGATTTTTATCATAGCCGGGCGGCAAATACACATAAATATTTCGCTCTTTATTCACTATTTTATCCGTGTATTTCAGGGTATCGATTTGGCTTCCAGAAATGCTATGTTTTTTGATGTTCAAATTCGATTCTTCTTTTTTCAAGTCTAAAACCGAAAATGTATAGTCGTGAATTTCACCCGTAGGTATTCTGTCAGTATTGAATTTATCAATTTCCTTGTGCACCTTTCCAGTTAGGGTATTCTTTATTATAAAGCGATAAGAAAAACAAATATCTGCCGGAACTTTATAGCATCTGTAATGAAAATTGGTATTTCCTAATTTGCGCAAAGCCATATCACCCAATCGGTAATCGCTATAAATACCTTTTACCTCAAAAGAAATTTCAGTGTGATTATTCTCGGCTTTGTATAAAAATGTGATGTATTTATAATCAGGGTCTAATATGTCGTTTTCTATATGCGGTAAGCCCGATTTTTGAACATTGAGCCACAGGTTTTCAATTTTTGCTTGAAAGGTTTCTTTTTCTGCCTTCAATAAAGAATGAATGGTCGGGCTAATAGTTGTGTATGGACGTTTGATTTCGGTAAATCGAATTTCTTTTTCCAGCTCTATGTTGTCTTTGCTTGTTTCATTTTGACAAGCTACAAAAGACAAAATCGTAACAGCCAGGATTAAAAACTTTGGTCTTAACATTATTATCATTTAATTTCTTATTTCTTTCTCTTAAAATCAGGATTCCCAGTAAATAAGTTATTTACTATTTTCCACTTATCATTCAGTTTTGCAATATGGAGATATTCTATGCATTCATTAAAAATTACTTTAACGCTGGCTATAGTTGGCATTGCGTCTAAAATGAATACTTCGGTATATAAACTATATTCCCTGTTTCTGTGGTATAGAGTAATCAAAACCATTCGAGATTTGTTTATAGTTCCTAAAAAGTCAATACTATCGATAGTAAGTATACTCCTTTTTACAAATTCGAAATGGACAGCATTATCAATTCTATTCGCATCTTTGTAAAACCAACCCTCTACGTAATCCAAGGCAGCTTGCTTTATTTGTATGCTATCATTAGTTGTTTGACTTTTTACAGTGATTGTGATAAGCACTAGAGTTATCACAGTGATACTTTTTAATATTTTCATATTAAGCTTTTATGTATATTGTTTTAATGTTTAAAAAGCTTACCAACGGATGGCAATATGCTTGCAAATTATTTAGCCCATTATTTAATTATTCATATCGCAAGCCTTCTACAGGATTCCTTGAAGCTGCCTTCCAGCTCAGGAAACTCACGGTTAATAATGCAATTGCTAATGCCAATATGCCAGCTAGCGCAAATATCCATAGGCTTAATTCAGTTTTATATGCAAAATTATTAAGCCATTCAGACATAGCATACCAAGCTATTGGACTCGCAATTACAAATGCAATCACAATCCATTTTATAAATTTTTTGTTGAGCATTATCATAACATCTGATATTTTAGCTCCGTTTATTTTGCGAATGCTGATTTCTTTCACACGTTGCTGAGTGCTGTTTAAAGCCACTCCAAATAAACCAAGACAAGCTATAATAATTGCAATTACAGAAAAGGTGGTAAATATCTTTTGTAAATTTTCCTCCGACTTGTATAATTGACCATAAGTTTCGTCCAGAAATTCGTATTCAAAAGGTGTTTGTGGCGAAAACTCATTCCATAAATCTTCAATATATTTTAAAGACTGTTCTGTATTTTGATTATTGATTTTAATGTGAATATGTGAATTCCAATTGGCATACCACAGAGCAGATGGTTTTAGTTTTTGGTGGAAAGAATCATAATTAAAGTCTTTGACTACACCTATAATTTTCGCCTTCTTGTTAAAAAGTGTAACTTCAGTATTTAAAGCAGACTTTAGTCCGAATTCTTCGACAAAGGTTTCATTAACAATAATTGCCCCTTTCTTATCGCCTTGTATCTCCCATGAAAAATTTCTTCCCTCAAGTATCCCAATATCCATCGTTGGAATAAAATCCGGATCGACAGTTGTAACAGAATATGTTTTCTTTATTCCATTATCCTCGTATGTCGCAGTAATAGGAAGACTTTTCGCTAGTCCGTTATTCGATCGTGTTATTGATATAATATTTGGATTGTCGAGAAGTCTTTGCTTAAAAGCGTTATACTTCAATCCAATTTGTTTACTCTGATTAAAGTCTACAATATTAGCCGTATTTAATCCCAGTGATTTATTCTTCACAAAATCAATTTGTTTAGATATTATTATCGTACAAATAATCAGAGAAATTGAAATAACAAACTGAAAAACAAAAAGTCCAAATTGTAAAGAGGTTCTCTTTTTCCCTTTTGTGACCTCTCCT
>JAGGUP010000185.1 GCA_021158405.1 Bacteroidales bacterium | reverse complement strand
TATTAAAGGCTTCCAACTCACCAATAACAGGAAACTCAATAATTTCTCCATCGGTTAGGGCGGCTTTTGTAATAACCTGACCATCGACGACAAAACGGGCAGGACGGGTATATTCTTCAATCACATCCACAGGCGAAAATGGAGCTTTATATTCCCAAGGCAATTCACGTTTTACAGGCAATCCTCCCACATAAATTTTTATGTCTTCTGCTTCATCCAACAAAGTTGTGCCATAAGCCGAAAGCAAATTACTCATTCCGGGAGCCACACCAATATCTGAAATTACAACCACTCCTTTTTCTTTTGCCAGCTCATCCAAATCAAACATATTCTCAGGATAAAAAGCAATATCTATACAATTCTTTCCTGAGTTTATAACGCGTTTTAAACTTTCGAAACCCATAAAACCCGGAGTGGCATTGATAACAAAATCCGCATCAGCAATGACAGATTCAATAGAATCTCTTGCTGAAAAGTCCATTTTTTTTGTCTGAATTCCGGCTTTTTGCAATTTTGCGAAATTATACTCATTAAAATCGACTGATAAAACAGCATACTCATTTTTTTTGGCTAAATCTAAAGCCATTGGAGCGCCCACTAAACCGGCTCCTAACACTACAACTCTTTTCATAAAAATAATTTTTCTAAAAATACAAAAAGTAGAGCGTTCATTCTCAAGAAAAATAAATTTTCTATGTTCCGAGTGTAACAATTTGTATCTTGATAGGTCATTATAACAGATGTTGTTCACCAAAACAAAATATCGCGATATTCATCATCAACTGATAGCCGCTTGCAAAAAAGGCGAACAGAAAGCGCAGATGGAAATTTACCAGCTTTATTATAAAGCTATGTATAATTCAGCACTGCGAATTCTAAAAAATCAGGCTGATGCGGAAGATGTGATGCAAGATTCTTTTTTGAATGCTTTTACACGCATTCAACTATATCGAGAAGAAGGAAGTTTTGGTGGCTGGCTAAAAAGAATAGTAATAAATAATGCCATGGATTTTATTCGAAAACAAAAACCTACAAACGAATTAGACGAAAGCCAGATTTTGCTAACGGATGAAGAAGGAGATTACATAGAAAATGATTGTCGATTAGAAGATATAAAAGAAGCCATGAAAATAATTAAACAAGAATACCGCATTATTATTTCGCTTTACCTTTTTGAAGGTTACGATCACGAAGAGATTGCGACTATTCAAAACATTACTTATGGCCTCTCCAGAACGCGTTATTCACGAGCACGACAAAGTCTATTAAAAGCGATTCAGAAAGTTCAAACAGAAAGGGAAATGAAATGGGCTTAAATAATTTAGAAAACAAGATCATGGAAAACAAAACGTTTTTCGATGAGGAAGCTTCGGTAAATCATCTGGAAAAAATGGCTGCAAAATTATCCCGAATGGAAAAGCCAAAAACAAATAATAAGGGTTTTCTCTTTGCGTCGAAAACAACTTTTGCTTTGGCAGCTTCTGTTACCATTCTATTGCTGGTTGCTATTTTTGCTCTATTAGAATTCCCAAGTATGGAAACACAACCCCAACTTTCAGAAGAATTATTACACGTGAAGATGTATTATAGCACTCAAACTGATGAAAAGATAATAGAAATAAGGGATTGCGCAATGAAAACAAATAACAAAGAGATGCTTTTTGAATCTGCTGAAGATCGTTTGAGCAAGCTAGATAATAACACAGAAAAATTAGAACAAAAACTTGGTCAAGCTCAAGGAAATAAACAACTGGAAAATGCTTATATCCTTAGTCTCAAAGCAAAATCGGAAGTGGTAAATCAAATTTACACACAGTTATGTGTAAATAACACAAACATTAGTATAACCCAATAAGTAAGAATAGGAGGATTAAATGATGAAAAATATTAAAAATAAACTTAAAACCATTGGCTTAAGCATAGTCGCACTATTGCTTTTTAGCAGCACTGCTTTTGCAACTGAATACACCAAAAGCACATCCAAAAGTTTTGATGTCAAAGCAGGCGTTCTGCTTGATATTAATACTGAATTTGGAGAAATAAAAGCCTATAATTGGGACAAGCAAAAAATAAGTGTTGAAGCTACAATTACCGTCAACGCCGGCAGTCAATCTAAAGCCGACGAACGATTCAAAAGAATCAAACTGGAAATTGAAGGAGGAAAAGATTTGGTAAGTATTATCAGCCGTATTGAATCTGGTTTTTTCAATAAAAGCAGTAATAATATCAGCATCGACTTTATTATTTATTATCCGGCAAATAGCCGTTTAAAACTAAATTCGGAGTTTGGCAGTGCTTTCTTCGAAGATATCAATGGAGCCACCGATATCGATGTAGAATATGGCAATTTTAATGCTAATAACCTGTATTCTACCAACAATAAAATTCAAGTCAGTTTTGGTAAATTCCAAGCGTCAAGCGTTGCAGAAGGAAATATTGAAATTGAATATGGAGGATGCGAAATAGAAGAATCTAACAAATTAAATTTACGGACTTCCTTTTCGGGCAATGTAAACCTGGAAAAAGTGGGCGATTTAATACTGAAATCCTCTTACGATAAAGTAAGCATCGGCGAAGCTAAAAGCATAACGGGTAGCTTGGAGTTTTCTGGATTTAAACTTGACCAACTTAAAAAGAATTTGAAAATGAAAACCGCATATGGAAGTTTCAAAGTATACTCCATTGCTCCAGATTTTGAGTTAATCGATCTAAGTAGTGAATTCTGCAGCCTAAAACTTTATGTTGATGAAAATTCAAACTTCACATTCTATACAGATGTTGAACTGGGCTCTTTCAATTACCCAAAAGAAAAAATTACGATTACCAATTTCCAAAAAGACGTGACCGATTTAATGATGGAAGGCTATTTTGGATCTAAAGAAAAAGCAAAAGGAACAATGCGGTTATCTGTTGATAACGCAAGTGCAAATATTATTTTAAAATAAACAAGCTATGAAAAAATATCATTTAAGTTTAATTTTTTTATTACTGGCTCTTATGCTTCAGGCTACAAATGTGGATAGGCAAAAAAGAGACGTGGGCAATTTTACCAGCATTCGATCTTCCACTTCTATCGATATTATAGTGGAGCAAACTGGACACTATTCTTTGGAAGTAAACGCTCCGGCAAGGTATATGGAAAATATTATTACCGAAGTTGAAAACGGTGAGTTACACGTTTTCACGAGAAAGTCGATGAATTATATTGGAAAAATGGTAATTTATGTCCAAGTAAAAAATCTTAAAAAAGTTTCCCTTTCCGGCTCAGGCGATTTTAAAACAAAAGGAGAATTAAAAGCACCTGATTTCTCGTTTAGAGTAACTGGTTCAGGCGATTTTGAAGCAGAGTTAAACAGCAAAGTAGTTACTGGAAGTGTTAACGGCTCCGGCGATGCGGTTATTAGCGGTATTACCGAAAGTCTGGATTTAAAACAATCCGGTTCTGGCGACATAATTGCAAACAAACTTCATCTTCTGACTGCCAAATTAAGAATGAACGGTTCGGGAGATAGCCGATTTGTGGGTAGTACAGATAATTTTGAATTATCGCAATCAGGCTCCGGTGATTTTTCCGGGAGAGAATTTGAGATTGAAAAAGCAAAAATCAGAAAATCAAGTTCCGGAGATGCTCGTGTAATTGTTTTAAAAAGTATTGATATCAGCATCAGCGGTTCGGGGGATTTATATTATAGTGGGCGCCCCGAATTTAAAAACATTACAGTCACAGGATCTGGAGATATAGTAAGAATTAAATAAACCATAATAACATGAAAAATACATTTAAATTATTAGGATTAAGTCTGTTAACTCTATTGTTTTTACAAACAAGTATTGCTGCCACTCCAAGTTCTGGATGGATAAAAGGGAGCGGTAATGTGATTGAACAAACACGCAATATGCATGGTTTTCACGGCATTGATGTTGGCGGAGCTTTTGAAATAACCTTGATTAAAGCGACTAAAGAAAAGGTGGTTTTAGAGATTGATGATAATCTTATGCCCTATGTAACTACTAAAGTTTTTGGTGGCATTCTGGAGATAGACAATAAAAGAGATTTCAGAGACCCAAGCAAATTAAAAGTCACTATTTATTACAAATCAATAGATGAAATTGACCTTTCGGGAGCTGCTTCAATTTACAGTGACGATGTACTAACAACAGAATCGTTTGAGATTGAAGCTAGCGGAGCATCTGAAATTCAATTAAAACTGGATATTGAAAGTTTAGAAGCTGACTTTAGTGGTGCTTCTAAAATAGCGTTTAGCGGTAGAGCAAAATCTGCTGTAATTGAAACTTCAGGAGCAACTGTTTACAAGGCTCTCGATCTTGAGACAGACAATTGCGAAATTGACGCTTCAGGAGCTGCTGTTGCCCGTATCTGGGTGACAGGGAAATTAGAATTGGAAGCTTCCGGAGCTTCAAGTATAAGGTACAAAGGCAGTCCAAGTATTGATCTTATTGATATCAGTGGGGCTTCTTCTGTTCGAAAATACTAAACTCTAATCCATAGATTTTAACCCCGAGACAAAGTGTCTCGGGGTTTTTTATGTTTAAAAAATCATAATAAACAGTTAATTTATTAATTCTCGCGTTTCTTTTTTTTAACGCTTTCTATTCCGTATTTTTGCACTGAAATCACTTTGCCTTACTCTAAAAAAAACTGTTAAATGAGGAAAATAATCGCTATTCGCCACGAGGACAAATACAAAATGGAACGTCGTGCTGCACTTGCACCTATACACGTTAAACAGCTTACAGATCAAGGCTTAGAAATTCTAGTTGAATCCTCAAAAAAACGAGTCTTTTCCGATGAAGAATATCGAATTGCCGGAGCTAAAATAACAACCGATATTTCGAAAGCTTCTTTAATTTTTGGAGTAAAAGAAATGCCCATCAATTATTTCGAAGAAAATAAAACCTATGTATTTTTCTCTCATACCATCAAAGGCCAAGAATACAATATGCCTTTGCTTCAAAATATGATTGATTATAAAATCAACTTGATTGAGTACGAAAAGATAACCAACGAAAAGGATCAACGCCTTATCTTTTTTGGTCGATTTGCCGGTTTGGCAGGCATGATTAATTCACTTTGGTCTTATGGACAACGCTTAAAAGTTTTAGGACAAGAAAGCGGATTCACCTCCATACAACAATCGCATAAATACAACTCACTTGAGGAAGCCCGCGAAGCTATTAAAGCAGTTGGTAATCATATAAAAACAAAGGGCATCAATCCAAATAATGGTCCATTAATTATTGGAATTACCGGTTATGGAAACGCTTCTAAAGGCGTTCAAGAGATTGTTTCGCTGCTCCCATTTCAAGAAATAAGTCCCAAAGAATTACTACAAAAATCAAATGAAAACAGTTTCTCTTTTGATCGTGTTTACTTGGTTATTTTTAAAGAGTCCGATTTATCAACGCCTGTCGATAAGAACGACACCTTCGAACTACAGGATTATTATCAAAATCCCGAAAAATACAAGAGTCAATTTGAACAATATATTCCTCACATCAGTATTTTGATGAATTGCATGTATTGGGACGATCACTATCCACGTATTATCACCAAAGATTTTTTAGAAAAACTCTATGAAACCAAGCATCGCTTAAAAGTTATTGGCGATGTCACTTGCGATCCAAATGGGTCTATTGAAGCCACTCATATGGGAACGCATATTGGAGATCCTGTTTTTGTTTACAATCCAAAAACACGCGTTCCAACTATGGGTTTTGAAGGAGACGGTCTTTTAATTATGGCTGTAGATATTTTGCCTAGCGAGCTTCCTCGTGAATCTTCAGAAGCCTTTGGGAATGTCCTTGTAAATTTTGTTAAACAATTGGCAGAAGCCGATTATAGCGTTTCTTTTGAGGACCTGCAAGTTCCGGCTGAATTTAAACGTGCGCTCATTTTACATAAGGGAAAGTTGACTCCGGATTTTACCTATATGGCCGAATTCCTAAAGAAAAAATAATTAATAGTTTTTGTCTTAATACAAATGTAAATAATAAGGAATATATACCTTTACAAGAAATTTAGAAACGCATATTTTAGACAACATGCAACACATTTTAATTTTAGGAGCCGGATTATCAGCCTCAAGTCTGATAAAATATTTACTCGATCATTCTGAAAACTTTGACTGGCAGATTCGTTTAGGCGATCTTTCGGTTGAAACTGCGAAAGCAAAAATCAATCAACATCCTCGTGGAGAAGCCTTTTATTTTAATGTAAATGATGAGGAACAATGCCGCAGCGAAGTACAAAAAGCAGATATTGTAGTGTCTATGCTGCCTGCGAGTCTGCATTTTAAAGTGGCACGTGCCTGTGTTGATTTTAGCAAAAATATGGTGACCGCCTCTTATGTATCACCTCAAATTGAGGCTTTAAACGAAGAAGCAATAGCAAAAAACGTGCTTATTCTTAATGAAATCGGTGTTGATCCCGGTATAGATCATATGTCGGCCATGCAGATAATCGATAACATTAAAGCCGAAGGGGGTGAAATAACAAGTTTCCAATCTTCAACAGGTGGCTTGGTAGCACCAAAATATGACAATAATCCGTGGAATTATAAATTTACTTGGAATCCTAGAAACGTAGTTGTAGCAGGACAAGGCGTATCCATGTTTATTAGAAATGGAAAATACAAGTATATCCCTTACCATAAATTATTTAAACGCGTTTTGAGAACGGAAGTTCTAAATTATGGTGAGTTTGAAATTTACCCCAATCGCGACAGCTTAAAATACCGCGAAATCTATGGCTTGGATAATATTCCCAGTATGCTGAGAGGAACGATGCGCAGACCTGGTTTTTCGCGTAGCTGGGATATTTTTGTTCAATTGGGTATGACAGACGATACTTTTATTATTGAAGATTCTGAAAACATGACCTATCGTGAATTCGTAAATTCATTTCTGCGCTACGAAACTCAAATCTCTGTTGAAACAAAATTAGCCAAATATGTTGGCGTTGACGAGGATAGTGAAATTATGTATAAACTTCGTTGGCTTGATCTTTTTAAACCAATTAAAATTGGATTAAAACGGGCTACTCCCGCTCAAATTTTACAACATATTTTACTTAAAAAATGGGTGCTTGATAAAGACGATAAGGATATGATTATAATGCAACACCGTTTTGAAGTTGCTTTTGGAGATAAAAAGAAAACAATCTTGTCGACCATGGCTGTGGAAGGAACAGACCAAACACATACGGCTATGTCGAAAACCGTTGGTTATCCTGTTGCAATCGCGTGTAAACTTATTTTAGCAGGACAGATAAAAGCGTCAGGAGTAAAATTGCCACTTGACTCTGTGATTTACGAGCCAATTCTAAAAGAACTAACAACTTTAGGGATTCAATTTATTGAAGAAGAATTGGAAAGCTAGGGATTATTTCTCTAGTATATTTTGATAATTTTCCTGTCGGTATAAATTCCAATACATATTTTCATAACCTCCTCTATTTTGCTTTTCAAATTTCAATTGATTTTGAAGTAAGGGAATATGAAATTTTGGAATATTTTCCATCATATCATTTCCATAGCGGAAAAGTGCTTGGAGAAAATAAAAAGTAGCATCGTACCCTAAAAAGGAATAGGTCTCAATCTCGGGCTCTTTGTTATAGGTTTTTTGAAATTCATTTACAAATCGCAAGACGGAGGGGGAATGATAATCCACAAAATTTTCACTAGTTACTCTTAAGCTAAGTGGTTGAGAATAATCTACATCAACCTTCTCAAAAGTATGCCAATCGGGCAAGCCTATTATTTTAACACTAATCGAATCTCGTACAAAATTTAGTCTCGTAAGCAATTCAACGGCAAAAACTTCATCACTTCCCAAGGCAACAATTAGATTGTCACGGAAAAGAGAAGCATTCTCCATAATTCCTCTCAGGCTATCGTTAGAATAAACCACCGTTTTTACTCTATTATTGACCCAGGTGGTATCAAAAGGATGATCGATTACATCATTCAAGTCAAAAGTATAATCATTTTTTATAATTTCTCTATTCAAAGTATCCAGAAAAGTGGGCAGCCTTCCTTCCATATAAGAATCAATTTTTTGTAAAACCAGATTGTTGGAGCGTGCTGCTTTGGGCTTTACTTTTTCACTTAAAAGACCAGAAAGTAAACTGTACTCATTTGACAATTGATAAGGATTATTCCGAACGATAATTGTATTAAAATTAGAAAAATTTTGACCTACAAAATCCGCAATGCGATAATACTTAGCATCTGGATTAGGGCTTAACTTGTACACATAAGGGTTTTCATAAACGATTTGCCCACGCTTAGAAAGCACATTCACCAGTGGAATATGGTTTTCTCTACTGAAATTAGAAACCAATGCGAAACTACGGCTAAATAACAAACTGATAATCAAATCCATATCAGCCATTGCTCTGTCTTGCAAAAGCAAAGCTGTTTCCATTTCGTTGTCCGTAACATCATATACATGAAAATTTAATTGCATGCCCAATTTACGAAGACTATCGACCGCCAATTGAGCTCCCTCATAAAATTCCAAAAACCG
Organism: Bacteroidales bacterium; assembly: GCA_021158405.1. Taxonomy (GTDB): domain Bacteria; phylum Bacteroidota; class Bacteroidia; order Bacteroidales; family UBA12170; genus UBA12170. The sequence continues at coordinate 26,437 of JAGGUP010000185.1, read as the reverse complement.
AAAAGCTTTCAACTCTTGCCGGTTAGTTAAAAGCTCTTGCGGAGCGATGTTTAACATACTGTCGACTTCGTTTAAATACAAAGGAAGCATCAAAGCAACATTGAAAACATGATTTTTATTTTGCGTATAAAATTCAGGTTCAACTTTTATTGGCTCCTCTTCCTCTGGAAAATCTATCGTTAAAGCATCCTCCGATTGATCAACAAAATCGATTGGAATATACACCGTTTCTCCTCTTCTAATTTTAGATGGAGCTCCAGGATTTAAATCTTTCAATTCATTTACAGAAACTTTGTAAGCCCGAGCAATATCAGATAATTTTTCTTTTCTGGCAGAAACCTGATGTTCTATATATCCTTTAACATTGGAATTACGAGGAATTTTAATCTCCTGTCCAATAGAAAGTTTTGCACTTAAATCTGTATTGATGGCGATTATCTGATCAATAGTCACACCATATTTTCGTGCAATTCCAAACAATCCTTCTCTGGCTTGAACTTGATGAATTATATAGTTTTTACTTTCCTCACTTTGCCAATCTTTCAAAACTTTGGGAAGTAATATAATTTGGCCGACTTGAATCGAGTTTGAGCTAAGATTATTAATATACTTTAATGTTTCTACTCCAATTCCATAACGTTTGGCAATGCTGAATAAAGTTTCTTTGGACTGAACAATATATTCAAAATATTTGGATTTTTTGACAGTGGATTGTTTCGGCTGTACTTTTTGGGGCAATTGCGTTTCATATCCAATGTCTGGAATTTTCAGATAAAAACCAATGGAAATTGCCGACTTATTTAGGTTATTGATTTTAATTATATCATCTACTTTAACTCCATAAATCTTAGCTATTCCACTAAGCTTTTCACCTTGCTTTACCACATGATAAAAATAATTATCGTAATTAATAGTGGGCGTTGAGGCTATTGGTTTTGCTTTGCTTTCTTTTGGTATAAGAATAACAGCTCCTAGTTTGAGTTCATTATTCAATCCGGGATTGGCTGCTTTTAAGTCATTAACACTTACTTTATAGACTTTGGACAGACTAAATAAAGTGTTTCCCTTTTCAATGGTATGTAAATAATAAATCTGATTCCCAACTTGCTTTGTCACAGTTGACTTTTCCACAAGACCCCATTGTTGTCCGTATACTAAAGTGGAAAAATGCCCAATAAAGAGGCTTAGTACTAGTAAGCGAAGAAGTATTTTTATGTTTTTATGCATCATTCTTAAAACGACAAATTTAAGGATTTATTTGTATTTTTTTATCTCTCCGCTTTTTACTCTAGCTAAATAATCTTTCAAATCTCTTTTCACTTCAGGAGCCATGATTATTAATCCCAACACATTGGGAAGTCCCATACTAAGTATCATCATATCCGAAAAATCGGTAACAGCTCCCATAGTGGAAGAAGACCCTATGACAATAAAAAGCAAGAATAAACCACGGTATAGATTTGCTGCATATTTGCGTGATCCAAACCACTTTTCAGACATACCGCCAAATAAATAATCGAAGCTTTTTAGACCATAATAAGACCAACTAATCATGGTGGAAAAAGCGAACAAAAATATAGCAATAACCAATAGATAGGGAAACCAGGAGAATACAGTTCCAAAAGCTTGAGAGGTGAGTTCTGATCCTTCCAATCCATCGGGATTCAAATAACTTCCTGTAAATATAATAACGAGCGCTGTCATGGTACAAATAACCACGGTATCAACAAAAGGTTCGAGCAAAGCTACAAATCCCTCACTAACAGGCTCTTTCGTTTTTACAGCTGAGTGAGCAATTGCAGCCGATCCAGCTCCGGCTTCATTCGAAAATGAAGCTCTCTGGAAACCAACGATTAACACACCAATTAGCCCTCCCTTCATAGCTGAAGGTGAAAAAGCTCCTTCTAAAATTAAACGAATAGCTTCTCCGGTATGACTTATATTCATAAAAATAATAATCAAGGCTGTTCCCACATAGAGGGCTGCCATAAAAGGAACTATTTTATCTGTAACTTTTGCAATACTTTTTATGCCACCAATAATAACTAAGCCAACCATTATTGCCAATACAACTCCAAAAACCCAACCATAATCCCCTATAACCGGAAAAATTGTTCTAAATTGAGCAAATGCCTGATTGGCCTGAAACATATTGCCACCGCCAAATGAACCTCCAATAGCTAAAACGGCAAAAACAACTGATAGTATAGCCCCCAAGGCTTTCATGCCTCGGTTTTTCATTCCCATATATAAATAATACATGGGACCTCCCGAGACAGTACCAAAAATATCAATCTTTCTGTATTTGACACCTAAAGTACACTCAACAAACTTCGTTGACATGCCCAATAAACCTGCTAAAATCATCCAGAAAGTAGCTCCCGGACCTCCAACAACTATTGCGATAGCAACGCTTGCAATATTCCCCAAGCCAACAGTAGCCGACAAAGCAGTTGTAAGTGCCTGAAAATGGGTTACTTCTCCTGCATCCTCAGGGTTATCAAATTTTCCTCTTACCACATCAATCGCATGTCTGAATCCTCTAATATTTATAAATCCCATATAAAAAGTAAAGAAAAGCGCCCCTAAAATTAACCAGGCAACAATTATCGGGATATGACTTTTTAAAGGATTTCCCGCTTCGTCGAGAACCGGATTTCCCGCTTCGTCATAGATGACGGGATCATGCAATCCAAGGGCTTCAAAAGGATCGAAGAACAAAACGGTCGCCATTTTTGCCACAATAGGCTCGAAAAAAGCATTGATTTTTTCGCTTGAAGTTTGTTCTTTCACTTGTTCTGTATTCTCAGACGAATCTATAGCATCCTGAGCAAAAGCAGACGAAAAATTAAAGACAATGAGAAGTATTACAGCAATTACGCTAATTTTTTTGATCATTCGGTTTGATTTTATGGTTTTTGTTGCGCACAAAAAACAGGGATTTGTGCGGTATTAAATAGTATTTTCTCTTCCGGTGAACCCACAATAAATGAAGGTTCAAATTCGTCATTATCTACTTTAATATTTATTAATTGAGCACTATTTGAAATAGCAAATTCCATAATTTGTTTGGGAAAATTAGCTTCAAATTTTGCAGTATCTTCCGTAAAATTTATCTTATGGGCAGAAAAAGCACTTCGAATATTTCTCAATACAGTTTCCATTTTCACCCTTACCTTTTTTCTTGTTTCATTGTATATAAATAACTTTACTGTGGCACCAAAACTAGATGCAATAAAAATTGTCCAATCAAGTTTTGTATTGTATTGAGTCGATTTATTTACAGGAAATACGATTGTTTTATACCCGCTATCAAAACCTCTTTTTTGAACTACGAGAACGGGAATATCAATTACAGAAATTAATTTCATGGCATGACTTCCCGTAATAATTTGCATCCCCTTTTTACCGTGAGTACCAAACATCAACAAATCAATTCCGAGTTCTTTAATTAATTTTGGAATTTGTTCTGTTATTCTTCCTTCAAGAACACGAAAATCAACCCGAAGACCAAATTGTTCCATCAATCTTTTTTGATAATCTCTTAGATAGTCCGAAACTGTTTCTTTGCTTTGATTGTTTTTTTTCAAATAAATTCGAGTATCCTTATTGATAACATGCGTTAAAATTAAATTGGCTTTAATTTGTTTTGCAATACCGGCAGCATGCATCATCGCATTTTCACATACTAAAGAAAAATCAGTAGGTACTAGAATAGATTTAGTCATAGGTAATTATTTTCGTAGCGATTTTATTTGTTCGGGAGTACCCAAAACAAAGAGTTTTGATCCAAGTTCTATTTTAATATCCGGGGTAGGATTGATAACAAATTCACCCTCCGCAGTCTTAAATCCAACAATATTAGCTCCAGATTTTTTTCGTATCCCTATTTCAAGTATTGTTTTATTATGGTATTCATCAGGCAAATCTATATAATCAATTTCCTCCAAATTAGTTAAAGAGTCGCCCCTGTAGGAGAGATGATCTAAAAATTCAACTACATTTTTTTTAATTACAAGTTTAGCCATATGGGCACCACCAACTTTTTCAGGAAGAATAACGTGATCAACACCTGCCATATGTAATTTTTTTTCTGCGCTCTCATCCGTACCTCTACTGATAATTATTATTTTACTATTAAGTGCTCTGGCCGAAAGTGATACGTAAAGATTATCTGCATCTAAAGGTAAAGCAATTATTAAAGCACGTGCGTTTTCGATGCCGGCTTTCAATAAAACTTCATCATTCGTAGCATCGCCTTCCAAAAACACTAGCTTCGAATTCGTGCTGGACGCAATAACCTCAGCTTCTTCATCAATCACTAAAAAAGGCATATTATAGGCCAATAATTCCTCAGTAACTTGTTGACCTATTCGGCCATAACCACAAACAATTGTATGATCTTTCATCTTTTTGTTCCTTTTAGATATTCTACCGCGAAGTAATCTCTCCACATTTCCTTCAACAAAATAGGTTGTTATAATAGAAATTGAGTATGCATAAACTCCCAAACTTATAATAATCAAGAATATTATAAATGTTTTTCCGTCATCGGTCAACTCGTGCAAGAGACTGTATCCAACCGTTGAAATGGTGATAACGGTCATAAAAGCCGAATTTAAAAGCGTATCCCCTTCAAAATACATAAACCCTACTGTACCGATTATCATCACAATTATTAGTGAGAAAGCAGCATAAAACAACCGGTTCAGATTTGTATGGTTTTTCAAAAAAAAATTATTAATCAACTGCAATAATAAAGAAATACAGGGATTTAACCAAAACTGTATAAGAAACTGAAAAATAATATAATTACTTTAATAAATGAAGCCCAATGGGACATTCCAGACATTTTTTCAAGTCGCAGTATCTGGCTTTTAATTGAAGTAAAGCCTGTGTTTGAAATGCCGAATGAAATAACAATCCTTCTCGAGCAAAACCCTTGGTAGATTTATTTTTCTCACCTGATATTAATTCCAAATAATGTAATGCTCTGTCTATTAATTTTTCTTGATTTCTTTGCTTGCCATACAAAAAAAGAAAAGGAATTACAACATTGATTAACAGTAAATTAATTCGTTCATCGCTTAATTTTTTAGGGCTTAATAAAGTTTTTTTATCCCATACATAGTGTGTATCCCAATACGTGGAAGTTGACACCTGAAAAAGTTTGATTAGCTCCTCAATTTTTTCTAGTTCAATTATTTTTGAAAACAAATTTTGACTTGAAAAAACCAGTGCTGCAAATTGTGAAATTCGTATTGTCGGGAAATTATACGGTCTTAATCGAAGATATTTCCATAAATATCCCGGCAAATGATTGAGTTGATATTTTTTAGTCAAATAGTCATATTCCTTTTTCAGACTTAATGGGTAATCATCTGTAAAAGAATTGTTTTGAAGTAATCCCGCTTGTCCAAACAACAAAGCTTCTATTTGAAAAAGATTCGTGTGCTGCCAGATTACTTTTTTTAGTGATAGCGATTCTGCCAATCTTAGAAAAACCTCTTGGTTTATTTTTAAACCAAAACCGCCGGCTAAAACTTGATAAAAAGTTTCTTCCCAGTCGTTTTTATTCTTTTCTAAGCGCTTAAGAATGACTTGCGTTTTCTCTTCTAAGCGTTCAATACTCATCCGGGAATAAAGAGCGTTCAATTTTATTTTTGGAAAATCTGCCAATTGTCCGCTGCAAGGAATCCATTTTTTTGATCTTAAAAAACCTTCATATTTTTCGAGTAATTCAGGATTGAATTTATCCTTAAGTTCTACACAAGGAATAGATTCGCCATTCTCTAGTCGAATATCTTTATCGCAGCAATAAACCACATGCAAAACAGTACTATTGTATGCTTTATCATTTTGATGCAGATGTCTATTCCAGTCGGACGCTTGTATATGCAACTCAACATTTCCTGCCCAAATGGTATCTCCAATCTTTATTTTGGCTAAAATAAAATCCGGTCCTGCATCTGTATTGTGCATACCGGGATTCAAGACGACTATTTCTTTATTTTGGCTTGTAAAAAGTGGCGATTGAATCAAACGAAACCGCCAGAGGTAATGTAAAAAATCTTCATTCATGGGAATTCGGGTATTATAAATGCGTTTTGGAATGTTAAAGATACGATTTTGAGAAGCGGATTTCAATTTAAAAAAATTCTTGCTGGTGAAAAAATCCATTTGTAACCTATTGATTATTCCTTAGATTTGTGCAAATTATGTACTAAAAACTATGGCACTAGCAACACTCGATTGGATCATTTTAATTATTTTTTTTATCGGACTTCTCACTATCGCTATTTGGTCTTCAAAATCAGCGAGTAAAAGCGCTGCTAATTTTTTCGTGTCGGGCAGATCCATGCCTTGGTGGCTTTTAGGTGTTTCGATGGTAGCAACTACCTTTTCTGCAGATACACCAAATTTGGTTACTGATATGGTTCGCCAAAATGGGGTTTCCTCAAACTGGCTTTGGTGGGCTTTTTTATTAACGGGAATGCTCACCGTTTTTGTGTATGCAAAACTGTGGAATCGATCCAAAGTTTTAACCGATCTGGAATTTTACGAAATTAGATACAGTGGAAAAGCTGCTGCTTTTTTACGCGGTTTTCGTGCAATTTATCTCGGTGCTTTTTTTAATATTATGGTTATTGCATCCGTTTCTTTGGCTCTGATAAAAATTAGTGCCGCTATGATGGGATGGCCTGCCGAACAGACATTAATTTTAGCTTCTGTAGTTGTGGTTTTTTACAGTGCTCTTGGAGGCTTGCGTAGTATTTTATTTACCGATTTTTACCAATTTTCCATTGCAATGGCGGGGGCTTTTGGCGCTGCCTATTTTATTGTAAACAGTGACGATATTGGTGGCTTATCCGCTATGCTTGCACATCCTGAAGTCTTTCCCAAACTTTCTTTCTTTCCTGATTTCAATAATACCGAATTATTGATTGCCATCTTCATTATTCCTTTGTCTGTCCAATGGTGGAGCGTATGGTATCCGGGCGCAGAACCCGGCGGCGGAGGATATATTGCACAAAGAATGCTTTCTGCTAAAAACGAGAAAAATGCCATGGGAGCCACTTTATTATTTAACTTTTTTCATTACGCACTGCGTCCCTGGCCTTGGATTTTAGTTGCTCTGGGATCTTTAATTATCTTCCCCGATTTAGCTTCTCTTAGAGATGCTTTTCCAGATGTCGACCCAAATATTATTAGAAACGATTTTGCTTATCCAGCCATGCTTTCACGTTATTTACCCGTTGGATTTTTAGGCTTAGTAGTCGCGTCGCTCATTGCCGCTTTTATGTCAACCACCGCTTCTCAACTAAATTGGGGTTCTTCCTATATTGTAAACGATTTTTACGGCCGGTTTATTAATAAAAATGCTACCGAAAAACAAAAAGTAATGGCAGGCAGATTATCAACTATAGTTCTTATGTTTTTTGCTGTTCTTTTGGCTTTGGTTCTGAAAAATGCTTTGCAGGCTTTCAATATCTTACTTCAAATTGGTGCGGGAACAGGTCTAATTTATATTCTTCGTTGGTTTTGGTGGAGAATTAATGTTTGGACCGAAATAACAGGTATGGTGACTTCATTTGTTTTTGCACTTGGTTTTGTTCTTTATGAAAATCACTATCTACTCGCTGATAATTCGATAAGCCTATTTGGCGAAATCTATTCCGGAACAGCTTGGGGAAGTATTAAAATTGTTTCAGGAGTGCTATTAACAACCATAAGTTGGCTTACAGTAACCTTTTTAACAAATCCGGTAGACGATAAGACCCTTGCTTCTTTTTATACTAAAATAAAACCTGGAGGACCGGGTTGGGCAAAATTTATCGAAAGAGCAAAAAGACAAGGTCTTACAACCGAAAAAGAAAGCTCACTCAAATGGGATGTTCCAACAGGGATTTTATGCATGGTTTTAGGCTCAGCAGCAGTTTATAGCTTCTTATTTGCAACAGGTTATTTTATTTATGCTAATTACCTATGGGGATTTATTTTTACAGGAATTAGCGCACTAAGTTCTTTCGGATTATTTAAAACTTGGGGAAAATTAATTACGGAATAATGTTGGCTTGTAACTTTCGTTTTTATTCTGCATCAAAGTTATGAATTAGAAAAAAACTGAAAATATAATTTGTTAGAATAATGGGAACAAAAAAACTGTATAGAAAATCAAACGACCAAGTTTTTGGCGGTGTTTGTGCCGGATTAGGCGATTACTTCAATGTAGATAAAGTCATCATCCGCTTAATCTGGTCGCTCGCTGTAATTGTTGGAGGTATTGGATTATTGGCCTATCTTATTGCTTGGATAATTATCCCTATTGATAGTGCTCAAAGCTATTGATGCGTTTGTCCTTTATGATAGATAATTAACGATTATTTGTTTGGCAATTAATTAATATATTTGTTCTCAAACAAAGTTATTAATTATGCATATTTCATCCGCTTTTGATGCCGGAAATATTGAAGTTATTTCTGCTTTCGATCACCAAAATATTGAATTAAACATCCGCAAAGATACGAATGCCGAATTCTTACAATGGTTCTATTTCCGTGTTCAAGAAGTCCAAGGATTAGACCTGAAAATAAACATTCTGAATGCTTCAGAAACATCTTATCCTGAAGGATGGATAGATTATCAGGCAGTTGCATCTTACGATAGAATTACCTGGTTTCGAGTGCCCACTTCTTATGACGGTGAAAAATTGACTATTGAATTTATGCCGGAATACAACAGTATGTATTTTGCTTATTTTGCTCCTTATTCTCACGAACAGCATCTCAATTTATTGAGTACAGCTCAAATGTCGCCAAATGCTTTCTTAGTAAATATAGGCAAAACATTTCAAGGACGCGATTTGGATATGCTGGTTATAGGAGATGAAGACGACGAATCTAAAAAACGTATTTGGATAATTGCTCGCCAGCATCCGGGTGAAAGTATGGCCGAATGGTTTATAGAAGGATTATTAAATCGCCTTCTTGATGATACTGATCCAATTGCCTGTAAACTCTTGGAAAAAGCTGTTTTTTATGTCGTTCCAAATGTGAATCCGGATGGTTCTTTGCTCGGAAACCTGAGAGCAAATGCAGCGGGAGTAAATCTCAATCGCGAATGGGCAAATCCAAATCGGGAAACATCTCCGGAAGTGTACCATATTTTGAGAACAATGGAATTAACCGGAGTAGATTTAAATTTAGATATTCATGGCGATGAAGGATTGCCGTATAATTTTATTTCCTCAATAGAAGGAATCCCCTCCTACGATGCTCATTTAAAAATGCTGAATGAAAAATTTTCAGCAAGTCTGAAACGTATAAGTCCCGATTTTCAAACTACTCACGGTTATCCCAAAAACGAAGCAGGGCAAGCGAATCTAAATGTTTGTGGAAAAGGAATAGGCGAAAGATTCAAGTGCCTGTCCGTGACCTTGGAAATGCCTTTTAAAGACAATGCAGATATGCCGGATGAAATTTTTGGTTGGTCGCCCGAGCGCTCAATGAATCTTGGAGCATCCGCCTTAAACCCTATTTATGAAATTGCTGACGACCTCTAAAACTAACCCGATGGATGTTGAAAGTTTCTATAACCTAATCAGTAGTGAATATACCGAAATGCTTGAACGTTTGGTGCCTCGCTACCGCGAAATGCTTTGGATGATTTTGGATTATGTTCCAAAAGATTTAAATCCTAAACGCATTGTGGATCTGGGCTGCGGAACCGGAAACTTATCTGAAGGCATTGTAAATCAATATCCTGAAGCAGATATTTTGGCTGTTGATTTATCAGCTTCCATACTTTCTGAAGTAAAACAGCGTTTAAAAGACTATTCAAACATTAAATACCTAAACGAAGATTTTAATACGCTCGAATTTGAGACGGACTCCATTGATTTAATAGTTTCCAGTATTGCGCTTCATCACCTTACCGATCCTCAAAAAGAGAAATTACTTACGAAAATTTATTCCTGGCTTTCGCCAAAAGGAGTACTGATTTTTGGTGATCAATTTGCAGGAAGTACCAAGGCGCGTTACCAGCAACATATGGAAAACTGGAAACTTTCGTCAGAAGGAAAAAATGTTCCTAAATCAGAATGGAAGCTTTGGATGAACCATCAAGATAATCACGACTTTCATACGTCTGTTGAGAATTATTTTAATTGGTGTAGAAGAATAGGCTTTAAAAATAGTGATGTTGTTTGGCGCTATTATTTATGGACCGTTTTTATTGCTCATAAAAACATATCTATATAGTTAAATGTTTTTGTATATTTGTCGCATCATCAAACCAAATGAATTTAGACATAGATATATAAATTAGAAATAAATTTGGAATAAATTGAGGCTTGATTTGGGGAAGAGCCGCTTCTGACCAAAACATAAAATTATAAACAGATGAAAAGAAACATCGGAGTATTTGACAAAGTTTTTAGACTTGTAGCTGCAATTGTTATTGCTCTACTCTATTATTTCGGAATTATTAGCGGAACTGTAGGCTTAGTGCTGATTATTATAGCCATTGTTTTATTATTAACCGGACTCTTAAATTTCTGTGGGCTTTATGCTATTTTTGGATATAATACATGTTCGAAAAAGAAATAGGCAAACGTATTGAATACACAAAGGCTCCGAAGAAAAATCTCCGGAGCCTTTTTTATGAAAATCTCCTTAATTATTCACATTTAGAAAATCCACAATGTTTACAAGTTAAACAACCTTCTTTATAGATAAGTCCATCATCTACACCACATTCGGGACATTTATTTTTAGCTGCATTCGTTCCATCCGGAATGTATTTTTTCAAAGATCGAACAACGCCATTTTTCCATGTATTGATGCTTTCCGTATCAAAATTCAAATTTGATATCAATTCAACAGCTTGATACAAAGGCATTCCGTGACGTAAAATACCAGAAATAAGTTTTGCATAATTCCAGAATGTTTTATTAAAAGTGCGCGATAAACCTTCGGATGTGACTTTATAACCTTGTTTATCGAGGAATTGAAAATCATAACGAGCACGTTCACCTTCTTTTTTATTTCGAATTACAGTGCCTTTTTCAACCCAAGGGGGCAAATAAAAATCATCTGCCTGACCTGTGAAAACTTCATAGGGTTTCCCATCCATTAAGCCAACAACGGCAATCCATTTTTCATAATCATTTTGGAAACGAATAACATCGGCGGCCAATCGTTTTGGACGAACAGGAGCTTGCGTTTCGCAAAACGTATTTGCTTCCTTATCCGTTTTAGCTACCAAAACACCCGATCGAGAACCTTCCCGATAAATGGTCATTCCTTTACACCCCGATTCCCAAGCTGTTTTATAAACATCGCTTACTAATTCTTTGCTTGCATCTGTAGGAAGATTTACCGTTACCGAAATGGAATGATCTACCCATTTCTGAATTCTCCCTTGCATTTTCACTTTGTTCACCCAATTAATGTCATTGGAAGTGGCTTTGTGATAAGGCGATTTTTCGATGAGAGCATTCAATTCATTATCAGAATAATTTTTTATTTCTTTTTCATTATATCCTTTAATTTTCAACCAATCAATAAATTTTGGATGAAAAACATTGTATTCTTCCCAGCTATCATCCACTTCATCAACAAAACTTATATTCACATTTTTATCGTTTGGATTCACCTTACGTCTGCGTTTATAGGCCACTAGAAAAACAGGCTCAATTCCAGATGAAGTTTGTGTACAGATACTTACACTTCCAGTTGGGGCAATAGTGAGTAAGGCAATATTTCTACGCCCGTATTTTTTCATCTCTTCAATTACTTCAGGGGCTGCTTCTCTAATGCGACTTATAAATGGGTTTTCAGCTTCTCGCTCATAATTAAAAATAGGAAATGCTCCACGGCTTTTAGCCAAATTAATAGAAGAACGATAGGCTTCAATGGCTAATAATTTATGTACTTCTGTTGAAAAAGTGACAGCTTCATCAGAACCATAACGAAGATTTAAAGCAGCTAACATATCGCCTTCGGCAGTTATACCAATTCCTGTACGACGACCTTCAATACTTTTTCTTTTAATGTTTTCCCAAAGATTTAACTCAACACGTTTTATTTCTTTATCTTCAGGATCGGTTTCTATTTTATGGATGATACGATCAATTTTTTCAATCTCAAGATCGATAATATCATCCATTATACGCTGTGCATAATGCACATGTTCTGCAAATAATTCTGAATTAAAAACAGCATCATCCGTAAATGGATGCTCGACATAACTATATAAGTTAAGCGCTAATAAACGGCAACTATCGTATGGACAAAGGGGAATTTCGCCACAAGGATTGGTAGAAACGGTCTTGAAACCCATATCGGCATAGGCATCAGGAACTGATTCTTTGATTATTGTATCCCAAAAAAGGATTCCGGGCTCTGCCGAAGCCCATGCATTGTGAATTATTTTATCCCAAAGTATACTTGCATCCGTTTCTTTTACCACTTTCGGATGTTCACTATCAACAGGATATTGCTGCTTAAAAGAACTTCCGTCAACAACAGCACGCATAAAATCATCGGTAATTTTTACTGAAACATTAGCTCCTGTAACTTTTCCTTGCACCATTTTAGCATCTATAAAGGCTTCAGCATCCGGATGTTTCACCGACAAACTCAACATAAGAGCTCCACGTCGACCATCTTGGGCAACTTCACGTGTAGAGTTAGAATAGCGCTCCATAAAAGGAACAATTCCGGTAGATGTTAATGCACTGTTTTTAACAGCAGATCCGGCAGGACGAATATGAGATAAATCATGTCCAACACCTCCTCTACGCTTCATCAACTGTACTTGTTCCTGATCTATTTTCATAATTCCCCCGTAGGAATCAGATTCTCCGTCATTGCCTATAACAAAACAATTAGATAGAGAAGATGCTTGAAAATTATTACCTATTCCAGCCATCGGACTTCCCGCTGGGATAATATATTTAAAATCTTTCAAAAGATCATAAATCGTTTCCTTTGAAATAGGATCTGGGTATTTCTCTTCTATACGACCAATTTCAGAGGCAATCCGTTTGTGCATTTTATCGGGAGTAAGCTCAAAAATATCGCCGGCAGAATTTTTTAAGGCATATTTATTCATCCAAACATTGGCGGCCAAATCATCGCCTCCAAAATACTCGGCTGCTGCTAATAATACTTCTTGATGAGAATATGATTTTTGGATTGGAACTCTACTTAAATCATTTTTCTCCAAATTTTCCGAGGTGCTTTTTTCATCTTTCGAAAAAGCTTCGCTTTGAAAGCGTTCCACTTCTATTTTTCGATAGAAATTTGACGTTACATCTTTTTTCTCTTCATCAACAGATGACACGTTAGCGAACAAATCTTTTTCCATAATTTTATTGTGGTATATTAATTTTTTGATAATAGAACGCCTAAATTTGGCTCCTTTTTTCTCTTGACCAAATGTAAATATGATTTTTTTAAAACGGAATTTAAATTATCAACATAGCACTGTTATTAACTTTGAGTTTTAGCTAAAAGCCTGTGTTTATTGAGAATATAAATTTTATAAAAATCGAAATTATTTTTTCACCATTATTGCTAATAATTTGATTACGTGCAGATTAACTGCATAAATAAAAATATAAATCTCGTTTTTTTTTATTTTTTTAAAAATAAATTTCGAAAAGTAATTTCATTTTTTTATTCTTTTGGCACAGCAATTTTCAAAACTCGTACAAGCAAGTATATCACGGTTTTTAGACTTTTACAACCAAAGATTCGAAAGAATATAGATGACAATTGAACATAAAAAAGAATCCGTCATCGAAATAAAAAATAAGCGATATTTAAAAGATTTCACCCTTAAATATCGCAAATTAAATTTATTTTATCCTAAAATAGCTTGCTTATTAAAAAACTTAGTTCAATGAAGAATCACAATCAAATTCATCAGAATTTTAAAAAATTATCACTTTTTATGAAAAAAATTAAAAGACGAATAAATTTCTAATAACGGTAATGATCTGCCTTGTATGGACCATCAACTTTTACTCCAATATAATCAGCTTGTTCTTTTGACAAAGTAGATAATTTAACACCAATTTTTTCGAGGTGCAAACGAGCCACTTCTTCATCTAAATATTTTGGTAAACGATAGACTCCAATTTCATATTCGTTGCGTTTTTCCCAAAGATCAATTTGTGCTAAAGTTTGGTTGGTAAATGAATTACTCATCACAAAACTTGGATGACCGGTAGCGCAACCTAAATTCACCAAACGACCTTCGGCTAATAAGAAAATGGAATGACCATCGGCAAAATTATAACAATCAACCTGAGGTTTGATATTCACTTTCTCTACTCCGGGTAATTGTTCCATTTTCGTTACTTGAATCTCATTATCAAAATGACCAATATTACACACAATTGCCTGATCTTTCATTTCGCTCATATGTTTCGCAGTGATAACATCTTTGTTTCCGGTAGTTGTAACAAAAATATTACCCTCTTTTACAGCTTCTTCCATAGTGGTGACTTCAAATCCCTCCATAGAGGCCTGCAAAGCGCAAATAGGATCAATTTCAGTAACAATTACACGCGCTCCATAACTTCTCATAGAGTGAGCAGAACCTTTACCAACGTCACCATAACCGGCTACAACCACAACTTTCCCTGCAATCATAACATCAGTTGCACGTTTAATACCATCAGCCAATGATTCGCGACAGCCATAAAGATTATCAAATTTCGATTTGGTAACAGAATCGTTAACATTGATTGCAGGAACTAAAAGCTCGCCAGTTTCAAACATATGATATAAACGATGAACTCCTGTTGTAGTTTCTTCCGAAACGCCTTTCCAATCAGCAACAGTTTTATGCCATCTTTGATTATCTTCTTTCAAAACACCTTTTAAGAGCTCCAATATCTCTGCTTCTTCTACACTCTCAGCTTCAACATCTAAAGTGCTTGTATCCTTTTCGGCAGCATATCCTTTATGAATCATCAATGTAGCATCACCACCATCATCAACAACTAATTGTGGTCCTTTTCCATCAGGAAAGCTTAAGGCTTGGTTTGTACACCACCAATATTCTTTTAAAGTCTCCCCTTTCCATGCAAAAACAGGAACGCCGGTAGCGGCAATTGCGGCAGCAGCATGATCTTGTGTAGAAAAAATATTACAACTAGCCCAACGCACATCTGCACCCAAAGCCACTAAAGTCTCTATTAAAACAGCGGTTTGAATCGTCATATGCAAAGAACCGGTAATCCTAACGCCTTGCAAAGGCTTGGTTTTACTATATTTTTCACGAATAGACATCAAGCCTGGCATTTCTTTTTCAGCAATATCTAATTCTTTTCTTCCCCAATCAGCCAAATTAATATCGGCTACTTTATAATCAATTGTTTGCGTCATTGTGTTGGACATATTTTTAATTTTATTTTGTTGATATATAGTTTTATGGGCGCAAAGATAAAACTTTTTCCGAGTTCATTTTGGCTCAACCTTTGTTTCAAATCAATTATAAATTGTATTTTCGTATTATGAGTAAAAAATCAGTCGCAAGTTTTAGCTTTTTCTTCTTTTTTGTGCTTTTTTTTCTTGGCTTAAGTTTGAGTATTAACAATACTCAAAGTCAAACAGAAGAAAAAGTCCAGGCTGATTTTCAGCAAAAAATTCTTGATTTTTCAGACGAACTTAGTTCCACTTTAGCTGAGCTAAATAAAATATTTGAAGAGCAAGGTCTCTTGGAATTTGAAGAAAAAGCATTAATTAATCAAGATGGACGAAACGAACAATTGGCACTTTATTTATACAAAGATCACAAGCTGGTATTCTGGACAAACAATCACATCCTTATCCCTACTTCTGATAGTTTACTCAAACAGAAACTTACTTGTTCAAAAATTGGTCCGCATTGGCTACTTATGCAAAGTTCGTCCAATGAAGATTATACTTTACTCGCTGTCAAGATTTTGCAGGTCGATTATTCCTTACAAAACGAATTCTTACACGATTATTTTCTAGAATCTTTTGGCATTAAGAATGAACTTGAATTATCGAAAAACAGAGGTTTTTATGAAATTACCGATCAAGAAGGAGATTTTTTATTCTCATTTGTCTTTAAAGGAGATTCTGTTTCATCGAAACATATGCCTTTCTTGCTTTTTTTTACTTTCCTATTTTCCTATATCTTTTTTGTTTTTTGCGTTGATATTGCTCTGAGTAATGCCAAAATAATCAATACTACAAAAACAACTAAAATTCTATTTTTTATTGCCTTGAATGGCCTTTATCTTTTGTTTTTTGGTTGGATCGAATTTCCGTCTGCCCTTTTTCAGAGTCCTCTTTTTCAAGCTCAACTCTATGCAAACCTCAGCATTTACTCCTCACTAGGGCAGCTTTTTCTTTTAAGCATTTGGATTTTTTCCAGTGTCTTATACTTTAACATTCATACAGATCTAAAAGCATTTAAAAATAGATCAACTGTTGTCCAAATCAGTATAACTACTGCGGTATTATTAACACTTTCGGGACTTTATTATGGTTTGTATGCACTGTTACATAGTCTGATTTTCGATTCTCAGATCAACTTAGAGATAACCGCCATCACCAATTTGAATTTCTACAGTTACACTGTACTTATCCTTGTAATATTTTTGCAATTATCATGGTTCATACTTAGTAAAAAGCTGATTGAATATGCATTAGTAAACTTAAATAATAAACTATTCTATATACTGATTTCGTTTTTCATCGCTTTGATATTTGGTTATTTACCACTTCAACAAAATCCGATCAGTCAATATAATCAACTGTTTTTATTTATCTTTTTCCTC
Source organism: Bacteroidales bacterium (assembly GCA_021158405.1). Taxonomy (GTDB): domain Bacteria; phylum Bacteroidota; class Bacteroidia; order Bacteroidales; family UBA12170; genus UBA12170. Next base: position 9,612 of record JAGGUP010000185.1, on the reverse strand, counting down.
TCTGTTTTTTATCTTTATCCAAAAAAATTCAAAACCGCTTTTTGGAAAAATGTTTATTTTTTAATCCTTTTCATTTTGATAAGTGGCATTTATTATATGGCACTCTCCAATCAAAAAGAGGAAGCCGTTCGTAAATCAAGTCTATCCACTTATTTATTGAAAAACGACCCTTTATTTGAAAATAATTTTCTAACGGAAAGAGGAAAAATTCTTTCGGATAGTCTGGTATTTTCACTGCTCAATAATGCTGATTTTTCTCAAGAAGATTTGATCGCTTTAATTAATGCATCCTATTTCAAAGAAGCAGCAAAGAATTATGAAATAAGCATGGTTTTTTGCGATTCAGAAAGCCAATTGCTTCTTTTGCCTGAAGATGTAGAAACACCTTGCTTTCCCTTCTTTGAAGAACGAATTAGTGAAGCGAAAGATACAATCGAATCAAATGTTCTTTATTTGGTTGATCATCATTTTAGAACTAAGAATTACATTGGTATTATAGAATTTGAAAAAGCGGACAGATCCAAAACTAAACTATTTGTTGAATTCCTATCCAAATACCAACCCAAAGAACTAGGAATGCCGGCTTTACTTTCAGATGCAAAAAACAGGGATTTACGTTTTTTAAGCCATTATGCCTATGCCTATTATTTCGATGGTAAATTGAGCGAATGGTTTGGGAAATTCGACTATAAACAGAATTTAGAATCCTATGGCGAGAATTTAATTGAAGACGAAAATTACTTCTTATTTGAAGGCTATTCTCACTTTGTTTATGTTCAAGATGACCAAAACGTTTTAATTGTAAGCAAACCTGCTATTTCCTGGCTTGAGCAAATTGCCTCTTTGGCCTTTTTATTCCTTTTTTACAGTTTAAATATATCCGGTTTGTTTTTAATCATCTATTTGAGTCAGCACCATTCAAATTTAAATATTGGATTTCAAACAAGGCTTCAAATCAATATGGTGGCTATTTTGCTATTTTCTTTTTTTACCATCGGTTTAGCAAGTTTGTATTACCTCAATTATTTGAACGAAGAAAAAAACAAAAGTGTATTAATGGAAAAAGCACATTCCGTTTTGATTGAGCTTGAACATAAATTGCAGGATATTGATACTTCGTCACAGGATCAAAGAGAATATCTGGAAAGTTTGCTGATTAAATTCTCTGAAGTTTTTTTTACGGATATAAATTTATATGATCTGGAGGGAAAATTATTAGCCACTTCGCGTCCACAATTATTTGATTCCGAGCTCTTATCACAAAGAATAAACCCGATTGCTTTTTATAATTTGGGAAGCATGAAAAGCTCGCTATTTTTGCATAAGGAACATATTGGATTGCAAGAATTTTATTCCGTATATATCCCTTTTCGTTCCATCGACAACCAAACAGTAGCCTATTTAAACCTGCCTTATTTTGCTAAACAACATGAGTTAGAGGAAGAGATATCCGGCTTTTTGGTCGCCTATCTTAATATTTATATGTTTTTAATTCTGCTCACTCTTTCCCTCACTATTATTATCTCTAATTACCTTTCAAAACCATTAAAACTTCTGAGAGAAAAAATTCATCATATGAGACTTGAGATGCCCAACGAAAAAATTGAATGGAATAAAAATGATGAAATAGGCGCTTTGATTTTAGAATATAATCGCATGGTGGAAGAATTATCCGAAAGTGCAAAAAAACTTGCCCGTTCTCAAAGAGAATCAGCCTGGCGAGAAATGGCTCAACAGATAGCTCATGAAATCAAAAATCCGCTCACGCCAATGAAGTTAAATATTCAATACCTTGAAAAGGCGTGGATAGAAGGTGGAGAAGATTTTGATAACAAACTCCAAAAAATAACAAAAAATCTTACGGAGCAAATTGATAGCTTATCCAACATTGCCTCGCAATTTTCAAGCTTTGCAACATCCGATCAAATAAAAGCAGAAGCAATAGCTGTTAAACCATTACTTGTAAGTGCTATAGATTTATTCTCAAGTCACAAATACATTCGTTTTGAAACTCATCTCCCTGAAGAAGAAGTATTTATTTATGCCGACCGAAATCAGTTTATTCGCATTTTAAACAATCTACTAAAGAATGCTATTCAATCAATAGCAGAACAAGATGAAGGAGAAATTCAAATTAGTCTTACCGTGCAAGATAAAACAGTTGAGATTCAGATTTCGGACAATGGCTGTGGTATTTCAGAAAAAGAAAAATCTCATATCTTCGAACCTCGGTTTACAACAAAAACAGGAGGAATGGGATTAGGATTGGCTTTGGTTAAAAAAATGACAGAAAATGCTCAAGGAAATATTCGCTTTGAATCAAATGTAAACATCGGAACTCTCTTTATTTTACAATTCCCCAAACACATAATAATATGAAAATAGATTTGGTTATTTTAGGCATCGCCTCTCTTTTAGGGCTTTACTGGACTCTTAGAAACAAACATATTCTCAGCGGATTAGTCACACTAGGATTGATTGGAGGAATTATCTTGGTCTTCCTTAATCTGTACGATTCAACATTTATTGGAATCGTAGTTTTTCTAATTTCTGCTATTCTTGCCCTTTTATATACTTTGTTTTACAGAAATTTCACTCTTGCTAAAAGAGTCGTTATCTCTTTAATCATACTTCCGCCTGTCCTTTTCCGGCTCTTTCATATGAACCATCTGATGGGTGCTGAATGGTTGTGGTACACCTTATTCATTCCCTTTATTGCTATACTTTATGGAATAACAAAACCTGTAAATCTAAAAAACGAATGGGGATTTATTATTATCCTTTTAGCTGAATCTTTTACTCATATATACCCTGTAATTATCAATCTAAGACTTTTTTAATATGACACAAAACAAATGGCGGCTGGATGGAAAAAGAGCTGTAATAACAGGTGGAACCAAAGGGATTGGATTAGCTGTTGCCACCGAAATACTTAATTTAGGAGGAACTGTTTTTATTATTGCCCGCAATCAGGAACTTATCACTCAACAATTAGGCAAATGGAAAAACCAAGGGTTTACCGCTTTTGGTTTTGCTGCCGATGTAAGTTCCAAAGATGGACGCAACAATACTTTTAATGCCATAAAAAAGGTATGGGATAGTTTTGAAATTCTTGTAAATAATGTAGGAACAAATATTCGAAAAAAAGCTATTGAGTTTACCTTGGAAGAATATGAATACATTATCTCAACAAATATGACCTCTAATTTTGAGATGTCGCGTATGTCTTACCCTTTTTTAAAAGCAACGGGGAATGCTGCCATTGTTAACTTACTTTCGGTAGCGGGATTTACTCATTTGCGCACCGGGCCTCCCTACGGAATGACTAAAGCAGCACTTTATCAATTAACAAAAAATCTGGCTGTAGAATGGGCCAAAGACGGAATACGCGTCAATGCTGTAGCTCCATGGTATACACGAACACCTTTGGTTGAAAAGCTTTTACAAGACGAAGCTTATTACCAAGACATTATTAATCACACACCTATGGGACGAATTGCCGAAGCGGAAGAAGTGTCTAGTTTGGTTGCGTATTTGTGTATGCCGGCAGCAAGTTATATAACTGGACAAAGCATTGCGGTTGATGGTGGATTTTTGATTCAGGGTTTTTAGATCCTCTTATTTCTTTGCGTTTTTTTCATACAAGCCCTTATTGGGAGTAAAATCATTATGCTTAACTTTGCCGCCCAAATTCGATGAAATGAATATCCGAAAAGAACGTCAAAATAAACGTATAAAACCCGATTGGCTTAAGATTAAGATCCCTTACGGGAAAACTTATTTAGGTGTAAAAGAGATTATAAAGCAGAATAAATTACATACCATTTGCACTAGCGGGCAATGTCCAAATATGGAAGATTGCTGGGGAAGAGGAACTGCTACTTTAATGATTTTAGGTGATATTTGTACTCGCGCTTGTAAGTTTTGTGCCGTAAAAACAGGCAAACCTTTGGCCGTAGATATAGAAGAACCCAAACGTGTTGCAGAGTCCGTTGAACTATTAAAACTAAAACATGTGGTTTTAACTTCCGTGGATAGAGACGATCTGGAAGATGGCGGAGCTGCTATCTGGGCAGAAACCGTCCGAAGAATTAAGGAACGCACTCCTGAAGTAACAATCGAAACCTTAATCCCAGATTTTAGCGGCAATTACGACGATTTAAAAACCATGATGGATTCTCGTCCCGAAGTAATTTCTCACAATATGGAGACCACCAGAATCCTGACTCCTCGCTTGAGAAGTTTAGCAAAATACGACCGAAGCTTAGAGCTTATAAAACGAATTTCGGACTACGGAATTATTTCTAAATCAGGAATTATGGTAGGCATAGGAGAAACAGAAAAGGATGTATTGGAAACCATGGACGATTTGCGTGCAGTTGGCTGTCAAGTATTAACGATAGGGCAATATCTTCAACCTTCAAGCAAACATCTTCCTGTTAAAGAATATATCCATCCTGATGTTTTTGAACGCTACCGATTAGCGGGAATTGAAAAAGGCTTCACCCATGTGGAAAGCGAACCCTTGGTTCGTTCATCCTATCATGCCGAAAAACACATCTCCAAATAATATTTTAATGGATGTTTTTACAATATATACCGACTTAGGGCTTATTCCATATAAGGAGGCTTTGGCTTATCAGGAGAAACTTTTTCAGGAAATTCTTTATATCAAAAAATGTAATGAAACGCTTCCTCAATGCGAAAAAAATGCTCAATACAATCATCTTATTTTTTGTGAACACCCTCATGTTTACACCTTAGGAAAAAGTGGAGATGAATCAAATTTGTTAATCGATACAATTCAATTGCAGGCAAAAAATGCTGATTTTATTAAAACAAATCGTGGCGGAGATATTACTTATCATGGTCCGGGACAATTAGTAGGTTATCCTATCCTTGATTTAGAAGGTTTGCAGATTGGAACAAAACAGTATATCGAAAAAATGGAAGATGCTATTATTCTTACACTTCAAGAATATGGTTTAGTGAGCTATAGAAAAAGGGATTCTATTGGCGTTTGGCTTGCAGAAAACAAAGATAAACCGGAACGAAAAATCGCTGCTATCGGTGTTAAAATTAGCCGTCAAGTAAGCATGCATGGTTTTGCTCTCAATGTAATAACCAATATGGATTACTTCGATTACATCAATCCTTGTGGATTTACTGATAAAGGAGTAACTTCTATGGAAAAAGAACTGGGCTATGCTCCTGATTTAGAAAAAATAAAAACCAGCCTCAAGCAACATTTAACACAAGTGCTCAACTTAAAGTTTTTCGAAATAGAGAACTGATTTTTGATGTGTTGATTTGCCAATATATTAATGCGCTAATATGTTTATTTTAAACTGATTAACAAATCAAAGAATCATCAAATAATTAAAACATCCCCGGCATCATGCCACGAGCGGCACTGGCCATTTCCATTTCGTTAACACTTTCCGCATGTTCTAAAGCCTTGTTAATCGCTAATTGCATCAACTCTTCAATGGCTTCTTTGTCACCATCATCTATCAATTTCTGATTGATCTTAATCTCCTTTACTTTACGATTTCCATTCATATAAACGGAAACCATACCGCCTTCAGCTTCGCCTTTTACGGTGATTGTATCCAGCTTCTTTTTAGCTTTGTCCATGGCCTCTTTCATTGGCCCCAGACTGCCCATTAATTTATTCAGCATTTTTTATTTATTTTCGTTTCAGATGCAAATATACTTTCTTTGAGTAATTTTCGTGTGTTTAGCAACCGTAATTATAAGGCAAATGCATCATAACTTAAGACAATTATTTTTCCTTTAAATAATCAAAAATTCGCAGTCAATCAGTGAGTTCTGTATAAGAGAACAACAACATTTAGAATTTATTATTTTAAACCGCAAGGTTCGCTCCCGAAGGGATACCTATGGCAAAAATAAGCGCAAGGATGCTATATTATCTATACTGTTTTTTTGCGTTCATTGCGTCCCGATAGCTATCGGGATCTTTGCGTTCTCTGCGGTTAAATTAGGTTTGCCCTGACCGTATTTACAATGTGTAAACACACTAAAATTAACCGCAATGAGTACAATAAATTAAAAATCATTAGTATACACTGAAATTAAAATGCGATGTGTTTTCCTTATTTGGACCCAAAATCAAAGCTTCACCATCTTAAAAGATTTGTACCTTTGCCACCCATTTTAAAAGAGAAAAAAATGTCGATGATTGCCATAGAAGGGATGGAATTTTATGCCTACCACGGGTGTTTTGAAGAAGAAAAAATTATTGGAACTAGCTTTGTAGTTGACTTTTATTTTAAGACAGATACTAGTGAAGCAGAAAAAACAGATAGCCTACGTAAAACAGTAAACTATCTGGAAGTCTATCAAGTTATAAAAAAAGAGATGGAAATCAGCTCCAATCTTCTCGAACATATTTCACGCAGAATTTTAATGGCTATTCAGAACGAATTTCCCCAAGTGGAATGGAGCAAAGTTAAAGTTCAAAAATTAAATCCGCCACTCGGAGGGAAAATGAAAAGCGTTAGTGTTAGCCTAACTACTGATGAGCTGAAATAATGTGCTAATTTTTACCAATAATTATTAGCCTATTTTCACATCAAAAAATTAAAACATCAAAATTCATTTCTTCCGAATTAACATCAATCCATCGCGCAAAGGTAAAAGCACATTTTCCACTCGTTCATCTTTCTGAATAAGATGATTAAATTCGAGTATTCCGGCAGTATCTTTATCCCCCTTTTTCAAAGGTTCAATTACTTTCCCACTCCACAAAACATTGTCAACAAGAATATAAGCACCCGAACGTACTTTATCAAAAATCAGGCGATAATAATTCGAGTAATTCTCTTTATCGGCATCGATAAAAACCAAATCGAACAGCAAATCCAAACCGGGAAGGATATTCATTGCATCACCAAAATATTGAATAATTTGCTTTTCTACATCTGCTTTTTTAAAATATTTACTGGCAATTTCTTCTAATTCAGGATCAAGTTCGAGTGTATGAATTTTCCCATCTTCCGCTAAACCTTCGGCAAGACAAATCGCCGAATATCCAGTATAAGTTCCAATTTCTAAAACTGTTTGAGGATGAATCATATGGGAAAGCATACTTAAGAAACGACCTTGCTGACTGCCACTTAGCATTCGGGGATGCATTACTTTCAGATTCGTTTCCCTATACAGTTCATATAAAACTTGCTTGTGTTGAGAGCTGTGCTCCTCGGCGTATTTTTCAATTCCAGGATCAATCATTTTCCCTTATTTAAAAACTAACATACTCATTTGCTTAGGATCGAAAATTTCATTGGCCACTTCAAGGATTTCTTCAGCAGTCACTTTTTGAATTTTTAAATGCACTTCTTCAAGGGTGCTGATTCGGCCATAACTCAATAAACTTCGGCCATTATTATTCATTTTCACAGCATTCGATTCCTCCGAAATGGCAATCTGACCAGAAAATTGAAGCTTCGCCTTTTTCAATTGAAGAGGTCCTAATTTTTTATCGCGCAGCATTTTTAATTCTTTATGAACCAGCTCAATACTTCGATCCAAATAATTTTTATCTGTACCCATATAAACGGAAAAATTCCCTGAATCGGTATAAATTGTATAATTCGATTCCAAATTATAAGTAAAGCCGTATTTCTCGCGAATAGCCAAATTTAATCGTGAGTTTAAGCCGGGACCTCCTAAAAAATTATTCAAAAGTGAAAAGGCCATCCGCTTATCATCTTTAAGTCCATAAGCTCTATTCCCAATCATACAATGCGCCTGAAACAACCTTCTCTTTTTAATCTGCTCCACGGGAATATATCCATTCACCGTTTCTCGAGTAGAAGAAGAAATATTCTCCGGTTCATCTCCAAAATAACGCTCAAAAAGCTTGACCAATTTCGAAAATTCTATGGCTCCCACAGAGGATATAACCATTTTATCTGTTGTGTAATTTTGTTTGATAAACTGAATAACTGTTTCTCTATCAAATGCTTTCACTAATTTCTTTGTGCCTAGAATATTTCTTCCAAGCGGATGTTCAGGAAAAAGCAAACAATCGAAATCATCAAAAATCTGTTCAGAAGGCGTGTCTTTGTATGAGTTTATCTCATCAATTACCACTTCCTGTTCTTTTTTTATTTCTTTTTCAGGGAATACAGAATGAAAAACAATATCGGCAAATAGTTCTAGTGTTCGGGCATAATGTTTCGAAAGAAAAGCAGCCTCAATAACGGTCTCTTCTTTTGAAGTATAAGCATTCAATTCTCCTCCAATATCTTCTAGCCGACTTAAAATATGATAAGCTTTTCGCTTTTCCGTGCCTTTAAAAATAACGTGCTCAATAAAATGAGCCAACCCGTTTTGATTAGGCAATTCATCGCGTGAACCTCTATCAATGATTAATCCCAAATGAGCAACCTGCCCATTGTTGACATCCCCAAATTGTTGATGCACTAAACGAATCCCGTTTTTTAACTGATGTACCTGATATTCTGCCATTCGGGCGCAAAAGTACAGTTTTTTATAATGGAGTGATAAAATAACATTTCGGGTTTTAGTTGAAGAAAAAAGCTATACCACAAACACAAAATACTGATTATAATTAATAACTCTTAACTCCTCACTCTTAACTCCTCACTCTTAACTCCTCACTCTTAACTCTTAACTCCTCACTCTTAACTCTCACCTTCATCCACTCCGGAAGCGGTTTTGATTCGGGTTTTCTTTTATAAAGCATATCATCGGCTTCAAGTGCAAAAGTTCTGAAAAAAGATGAGTTTTTAATTCCCAAACGTACCAGATTATGAAGCAGATTATCGGGATGAGAATAAGGACAAACACTTATGCAACGACCACAATCAGTGCCAATTGCTGTCCAATAGGTAAAGCAAGCTTCCTGATTGATTTGCCAGCGTAACAGACCATCAATATTTTCCTGATTGTCAAAAGATATCGCCTGACTAGGACAAGCATCTGCACATTTTTTACATTTTGTACAAAAATCAACAACAGAATATTCGTTTTTAGCTTTGTCTATTTCCAGAGGTAAATTAGTCGTTACAACAGCAATTCTCACTCTTGGCCCTAATTTCGGTGTCATCAACAATCCCATTCGGCCAATTTCTCCTAATCCGGCATCGCGCGCAACCAGCGGACAAACTACTTCATAATTTCCATCAATATGCGCCCTGGCTTCATAGCCTAGTTTTCGAATAAAATGAGCCATTTGAACAGCAATTCTTCCTGCCTCCAAATATTGCTGAGCAGATTCCATAATTGCCGGCCCTTTTGGAGCTGACTGCATCATGCGGTAATCCATCTCTACCGTAAAAGCAATTGCAAACTCGTATTTCTTTTCGTAAACTTTATCGTAACGTTCGCCTCTTCCGCCAACAGAATAGATATGATAGTCTTGCAATTTCGTAATCCCGCAATCAACAGCTCCCAATTTTTTAGACCAATTTTTAATATAGTTTGTGATATCGGCAGCATTACTTTGTGTTTTTGTTTTCGCTACTTTGCCATCAACTTCAAATTTTAAAGCGCCAATGGTATCGAAACTGGCATCGGCAGAAGCAAAAGCAAAAGTATGCGCTAAAGATGCATTTGAGC
>JAGGUP010000095.1 GCA_021158405.1 Bacteroidales bacterium | reverse complement strand
GCATAATCAAGCAATGCAGCTTCGTGAAAGCTCAAGTAAACCCCATTTTTTGTTTTCATCGTGACTGGCGTATTTATCGCATTATTCGGAATAAAAGAAGCACTTAAATTTGGATGGAAACGTTTGCTCAATGCATTGATTTCAGACAACTGAGTTGTATTATATAAATGCTCATAACAATCCCAATCGCCTGGAATCCACCATACTTTATAGTTGTCGGTTAAATTAAATTCCGTATTTTCCTCGGTAATTTCAAGCTCTTTAAGATTTTGTTGCTCTGGGAAATCGTATCGAAACGCAAGACCATCATCAAATACTCTAAATATTACATTAAATAAGCGATTAGGAGCTGTAATTTCCTGTAGATTAATCGTTAATTCACTGTAATTATTTCTAACTTCAACTTGTTCACCCCAAGGCATTTCCCAAGTATTATCAACAGTTACTTGGGTCGTATTTAGAATTTTGAGATTTTTACTAAGTGGCTTAGCCTCATTAAATGTAAAGCCCAAATAAGAAGTATCAATAATTTTTTGCTCTTTATAATTAACAATATAAGCCAGCTTTCCCTCTTGAGAAAGAATTACTTTTAAGTCTATTGAATTATTTGGCGAAGCAATGCTTTGAGTAGTAATGGTTTTACTACACGAAGTGCTTAACAGCACAATAGCACCAATTAAGATTATTTGATATATTTTCATACGTTTTGGATTATTGGTAAAAATTATTTGATGTATTATCTTCTTTTATCATGTTAAAATGATTATCAATTAAGAAAAAAACTATCCTATTCCTTTAAATCTCTAGATTTTCTACCTTGACGCCAATGTTCTTCAATTTTCTCCAAGGGTACTCCTTTAGTTTCAGGAAGATAAAAATATCCCCAAATGAGGCCTAAAACACCAATGACAGCATAAAACCAAAAAGCTCCTGCTGGATTACCATTATCTATAGCCTGCACAGTAAAACTATTTGTTGCAGCATCATAAATTTGCTCGTGCGTAATAATTCCTTTTCCAGAGGCCGTAAACAACTTAATAATCTTGAAAAAGGTAAAAGCTACAAGGCCATTAAAAAACCAATTCGCCAAAGAACCTATGGAGGATCCGAGTCCTCTTACACGTTGTGGAAAAACTTCGGAAATAATAAGCCAGCCCAAAGGACCAAGACTAATAGCGAAAAAGGCTATGTAAACCCAAACAAACAAAATGGCCATCCATTTTCCCAGATCGCCTAAAGTCGTATGAAAAGCGAAAACCATACCCAATGCAAACAGAGAAAAAACAATACCACTTAATCCAATAAAATACAGCTTCCGCCTACCTATTTTATCGATTAAGAATAATGACAATACCGTAAACAGCACATTAACAACACCAACACTTACAGCTCCCCAAATACCAGCTCTGGCACCTTCAAAACCTACAATCATAAAAATTTTAGGACTATAATAAATAACCGTATTTATTCCTACAAATTGCTGGAAAAACATAATTCCAACGGCAATAATCAAGGCCGTTCTGAGCCATGGTTTAAAAATTTCACTAATTCCTGGACGCTCTTTGTATTTGGCAATCTCTTCTTTCATTCGACGAATGGAATCTTCTACCAATACCGGATCCTCAATTCTTTTTAAGATTTGTCTACTTTCATCTTCCCTACCTTTACTCATCAACCAACGGGGAGTTTCAGGCAGAAAAAGCATTCCAGTCAATAAAATTAAGCCGGGGATAACTCCCATATAAAACATCGGGCGCCATGAGCTAAGATCATTATTTTTAGCAAAAGTCAAATCGCTAAGGTAAGACACTAATATACCAATAGTTATTAAAAGCTGAAAAAGGGATACTAACTGACCTCTCATCTTAGTGGGCGATATTTCAGCAATATACAAAGGCACCGAAAAAGAAGAAATACCAATGGCCAAACCAATAAATAAACGGGAATACAATAAATCATTTGCAGTTGGAGCCCACCCAGACCAAACAGCACCTAACACAAAAATAATTGAAGCAGCCAATATAGTTTTCTTTCTACCAAAAATATCCGACAGTCTTCCTGTGAACATTGCACCAATTACGGCGCCTACTAATCCAGCAGTCGTTATATTTTCAACCATACTATTACTCAGTTGAAAATCTTGTTGAAAAAACGGAATTGCACCTGAAATAACTCCAGTATCAAAACCAAATAATAAGCCTCCCGTAGCCGCAACAGCAGCAATAACAACAACGAGGTTCTTGTTGTATTTCTTTTCTTCTTTTGCCATTTGTTTAATTTTTATTTGAATAAATTCTATTTTTTACTGTTTCTTTAAAAATAAGAAAGTCATCTGTATCTAAATTATCCGTGCCGAGTAAAACCTCTGCATTTTCAGGTAAATCAAAAGTAAAAGGCTTTCCAAAATTAATTAGAACATTAACCTTTGAATCCTTATAACTTCTGATAAAATGGATACAATCTTTATTTATATTGAGTTTCTCGTAAGAACCATATTGTAAAGCTTCTTCGGAATTACGTAGAGCAATAATTTTTTTATAGTTAAAAAGCATTGATAGCGTATCGTTTTCCTGTCTGGCTACATTTAAAGTATCGTAATCAGGATTTAGAGGAATCCAACTTTTTGTTGAAGAAAATCCAGCAAACGTATCGGAATTCCATTGCATTGGGCTACGCGATTTATCACGATTGTATTTATTTGCAATAACAAGGGCTTCATCTGTAGTTTTCCCTTCCTTAATTGCTAAGTGATAATTTGTAATACCCTGTACATCACGGATTTCATTGAATGCATTGGCAATATTATTTTTCATTCCTATTTCTTCACCATAATAAATAAACGGAACTCCTTTAGCAGTTAGCATCAAGACCGCTAAAGCACAAGCTCTTTTAGGATTGTCTTCTACCAGTCGGCTCTGCATCCGAGGCATATCGTGAGAACCAAAAAACAAAGTGGGGTAATTGCTCATATTGCTTTCCATACTTTGCAGTTCATTAAAAAGGTCTTGAGCCGAAAATTCAGGGATGCTTCCAAAATTAAAATTAAACACAACATCTAATAACTCTTCTCCTTGGTACTGCTTAAGCACTTCTATTTTATCGCTGCCTATCTCTCCCACTACAAACCTATTATCATATTCATTTATAGTTTTCTTAATGGTTTTCATCACTTGTTTTACACCCATTTGATCAATATCATATACGTGTTCTTGCTTTCCATTTTCATCAAGCGGATTGTCCTTTGTAATTCCTTCAGTTGTCAAAAAATTAATCACATCCAAACGGAAACCATCCACTCCAAGATTTAACCAGAAGTGAAGTATATTTTGGACTTCTTCAATTACTTTAGGATTTTGCCAATTTAGATCCGCCATTTCAACGGCGAACTTATGATAATAATATTGCTCTGTTAAGGAGTCATATTCCCAGGCATTACCTCCAAAAAACGACTCCCAATTATTGGGAGTATCTTTCCAGATATAATAATCGCGATAAGGATTATCTTTCGATTTACGAGCTTCTTGAAACCACAAATGTTCCGTAGAGGTATGATTAACAACGATATCTATAATAATATTGATCTCTCGTTTATGAGCTTCACGAATAAAGATTTTAAAGTCTTCTAAATTTCCATAGGTTTCATCTACTTGCAAATAATCACTTATATCGTATCCATTATCAACTTTAGGAGATTGAAAAAAAGGAGTTAACCAGATCCCTTTGATACCGAGTGATTGCATATAACCTAATTTAGAGGTCATCCCTTTAAAATCGCTATAGCCATCGCCATTGCTATCTTTATAACTCGGCATATATATTTCGTAAAAAACCGTTTCTTTCCACCACTGTTTTTCACTTATAGGTTTAGATTTTGAATTACAAGAACCCATTATAATTAAGATCAAAAAGGAGTATGAAAAAGTTTTCATTTTAAATTCGATTAAAAAATATCAATCCTATTTACATTAAAAATAAACTATTATAACGCATAGCGATAGTCAATCACAACATCATCTGCATAAAGTTTTCCTTCCTTAATATCAATTTTTGCGTTTTCAGGAACAAAAATCAAAACAGCAGCATTTTCCCCTTCCATTTTAAAAGTAAAATTATTGCTGATAGTATACGCTATAAATGCTCTTTTAATAGCATCATATATTTTCACTTTATTAAGCCCAACAGAGATTAGAACTTCTTTAGCATCAGGATTCGGGTTATAATATAAATACGTTGGGAATGCTTCTGCTCTATAAAAATCGGTTGCTAATAAATCCAATTGTAGGATATTCTCGATATTAGTTCTGGAAATAATAGCTCCAGGAATTCCTACGTGACCACTTCCATAGACACTAAACTGAGACACTTTTGGATTGTCTTTATTCCAATGCATACCATCTCCAATAGCTACTGGAGCTTCAATATTTTCATATTGTTTGTAATGTGCTTTTTTTATTAATCCTTCGTAAGCAATTACTCTCTTGGTAAATTCTTTTTCTTCTGGGATTGTTTGATGTTCATCAGGAATCTCATAAGGATAAAATAATCGAGAAGTATTTGCTGCATTTAACATCCATTTTCCAATAGTCTTGGCATAACGTTGGTCATACCGAACCATAGGAACAAGAGGCCACATAGCATCGTAGGTATTCATTAAAAATCCAAATCCCCCATGATCGACAGTACTTCCAACTATTCCTGAAACATCATAGCCATTCCAGTTATCTACAAGGATTCCCCATCCTTCACGACAAACAGATGTGCCATCAAAAGTCCAGTTTAACAAATTATTAAAATCATAGTTCATACCTTGTTCGGCATTCATTCTTGCCGCAACATAAGCTCCAAATGGCATTAATATCTCATAAAAATAATTCTCTTTTTGATTTAGTATCACTTCTAAAGCTGATTTCGCTCCTTTTAAATATTTTGGATCATTAAATTTTTGATAGGCTGAATAAAGCACAAAAGCATGACCCGCAGCAGCATCTTGTTGTGTACAAATCCAGTTTTTTGCAGGTGTCATTTTAGAATAATCAAAGAAAGAATAAGAATAATTACCATTTAATGTGGAATCGGCAAGATAAAATTGATTGGCAATTGAGCGAAGTATCATATCGTAATTTTCTTCCTTTGGATAGAAATCTGCAACCGCATAAAACAATAGATTGGGATAAACATCGTACCACCAATCCCGAGCGTATCCACCACCCAATTGTGCAACTTCGGGGCAAGTATTATTCATTATAATATTCCACTCCGTTTCGCTATTAAAATAATTTTTTAACATAGCAACATAGTTTTCACCATCTTGATCTGACTTGTTGACACCAACTAAGCTAGCTCCTAGTACAGAACCAATACTTGCTAAAGACTCGTGAAAAATTCCATTATAATGTTCTATTCCTTGTCTAACATCTCCCATTGCAGTATAAATACCATAGGTTTCCTGATTGAAGTTCTTACGTGAATTATCTTTCCATATTAAAGGCCAATATTTTCCTGTTTGATTAAAATCATATACTTTAGCATCATAATCCTTGGCTATCTGATTAAAATCTAGGATTTTAAACGGTTTAGGAAGATTGGGCATTTCCTCAACACGGCTAATCGATACTTGATTAATCGGATTTACGACTTCAAATTCAGATGTTGAATTCGTACAAGAAGCAAGGAATAATCCTATAATAAGAGCAAATACACTAGCTATTTTTACCATTCTCATCTTCAAACTGTTTTTGTCGTGTTAAAAGTTGTTTTGCGATTAAAATGGAAAGCAACTGAAGCACTCCAATAATTAATAAGGCATACCTTAAGGCAATATCTGCATTGATGTAAAAAGCCAGAACTAAAAATGTACCAGCACCAATAAAGCGTCCGACAAATAATCCAAATTCGTGGTTCAGAATATAAGCGAACTCATTTCTGTTTTCGTGTTTTGAAAGCAGGTCTATCACTTTTAATTGAATTGGGAAATAGGCAATATCAAGAACCGGTCGGGCAATTAACAGCAAGAACATAAAAATTATAACCCCCGTTGAGTTAAACATTATACCGTTAAATAGAGATGCAAGGAAAAAGAATATCAAGCCAAAACTAAAAATAATCAGGCGGTGCTTTGGCTGAGAAATTTTACCAAGGATAAGCATAACAAAAGCGGCAATAAGTGCTCCAATAGATTGTGCGGTTCCTAAAGCACCTTCCGATTGAAAGAATTTCATCATTAACATAGCTGGTGCCGTTACTATAAAACCCTGAGCTAATCCTTTTAATACTGCTAATTGCAGCATTTTATGCCAGAGTTTGTGGAATTTAAAGAAAAGAAATTTTTCACTTTTTGGTTTCTCATATTTTCCAAAGTGAAAAACAATTGATGCTAAAATTGTAATCGCAAATACTACACCGGTAACAACTCTATATCCTGTATTAATGCCTTCATTTGTAGCTTCATTTCCTTTCATCAAATACCAACCAATCATCACAGGAACAACAGATGCAATTATGGTATAAAAAAAGGTTTCTAAACCATAATAAAAATTACGCATTTTGTCTTTTGTTGTTGATAATACAAGGTAATCTCTATTGGCCCAGTACAATCCAAAAGACATTCCCATAATCAAGCCTGCACCTACTAAACCGTAATAATTAATTTCTTTTAAAGACATCATAAATACCATAGAAACACCACTCAACAGCATCCCTAAAGAAAATAATCTTTTTATATTTATTCTATTTAACAGAAATCCATTTATATAAAAAGTAATGGGAATTCCCGTATAGATAGCCAATTGATAGAACATTACTTTTGCTGGATCGTTAGAGTTTCTCATGATATAAGAAGCCACGAAAATATCTATAACGGGCAGTACAAAAGCATAAATAACGTTGGTGAATATTAATATTTTCGCACTTCTTGTAAAATCTTTAAAGCTTACTCCTGCTATTTTTGCCATTATACACCTAATTTTGATAGTACCTCTTTAATTGAAAAATTGGCTTGACAAACATATTCATCCGAAGCACCATAATACATTTGAATAGTATCGCCATTTACGATATGACCATTTGTAAAAACCACATTCCCGAAGAAACCAGTTTTTTCATATTCTGCAACGGGCTCCATAATGGCCTCTTCTGATCGAGCCAAAACAATTGATGGATCTTTAAGGTCCAAAAGAATTGCACCCAGACAATATCTGTTTCCATCTGTCGCTCCATGGTAGATTTCCAACCAGCCTTTCTCTGTTTTTATGGGTGCCGCTCCAGCTCCTAAACGTTTGCTATCAAATTTCCCTTCTCTGGTTTTAGCAATACATTTATGGTTTCCCCAATGGATTCCGTCAGGTGATTCTGCCAACCACATATAATTACCTCCCAATTCAGGGCTACTGGGTCTATGAAGCGCATAGAATTTACCATTAATTTTTTCTTCAAATATGGCGCAATCTTTATTGTGTGGACTAAAAATCATCCCCTTCTTTTCAAATTGTTTCCAATCCCTAGTTGTTCTTAAGCCTACTCCAACACCATTCGCAGAGACCATTGTATAAGTAAGGTGATAAGTATCTTCGATTTTAGCAACACGACAATCTTCTATGCCATACGATTCATATTCACCTTCTCCAAAAAGTGAAGGATAGCCTTTCGGCTCATAAAACGCAATACCATCATCGCTGCAAACGAGCCTCAGATGCGATATAGTTGTAAGATAGTCAATGCCGTCATAATTGATTACCCGACTATCGTTTGCATCTAATTTCGGATCTTTTAAATCAAAATCAAGTATCTCAACTTTGCCTTTATCGTTATAGATGGGCACCGATAAAACACCGTCTTTTTGAACTGTCCGTTCTGCTACCCGAATAAGCATCCAGGTTTTTCCTTCAAATTCAAATACACCAGGATTGAGCAAACACTCTATATCCATATTCTTTTCACTCGCCTTTATATCACCGGGTGATAAAATTGGGTTTTCCTTGTATCGTTTTGCTATATCAGTCATTATAAATCTTTTACCTGTCGATTAAAATATTATTCTTACCAAGCTTTTTTCCACCAAAAAGGAAAAGCAGCGATACCAATCAGAATCAAAGCAATTGGGAAATAAATACTTTCATCAGATTGAGGGAAAAATAGTTTTGAAATTCCAACTAAAAGGAAAAAGATAGTAATGGAAGATAAACCAACAACTTTCATATTTTCCCAAAACTCTTTTACCGATTCTTTTGGGTCTATTCCAATATATTTTGCTGTTTTCCTCCAATATCCAGATGGAGCCACACGTTTATAAAAATTGGCTAACACACTTTGATCAGTGGCTGGGGTTAAAAAAGTTACTATAACAACAACTATAGTAGATGAAGCAGACATAATAAGTAGCTTAAGCCACTCTTCCTCAACATAATAAAGTATAATTGGTGCAATTATAAGGGAGGATGCTAATGCAGCTATTTCGGAATAAATATTTATTCTTTCCCATAACCAACGAAGTATCAACACTGAACCTACTCCCGCTCCGAATAATAAAGTTAGATACCAGGCTGCTTGGATTGAACCCATATAGCCCATAATTATTAATGCAAAAATTAAAACAACAAAATTAGATGCTCTTGCAACTAAAATTTGCTCCGAAGGTTTTGGATCTCTTTTTAACCAGGTTTCGTTAATAATTCCTTTATAGATATCATTGCTCCAATAACTTGCCCCCCAAGAAAGTAAAGTACTTATCGTTGAAGACAAAGCGGCCAACATTCCTAAAAGCATAAGTCCCCGAACACCCTCAGGAAGTATATCCTTCATAGCCATAACAAATGTCATTTCGCGATTGGCTGTGAAAGCCGCATCCATAGTAGCATTTGGATCAAAAGGGTAAATAATTAAAACGCCAATAATAATTGGTAACCATAAAAGACTTCGAACCAAAATTTGCAGAATAGAAAATATTAAACCTGCCTTTCTCGCTTCGTGTTCCGAACTGGTTGCCATTAATCGTTGTGCTATATATCCAGTACCATCACTATTCATTTGAAAAAGCCATTGTAAACTAATGATGACTAAGAACGGAAATACTAGCTCTCCTCCCGTTGGCATAAAGGACAAAAACTGATCGGTTCTAACTTGCCCATACAATTCTACTAATTGATCTAGCATATTGCCAAATCCCCCCACTTCTCTTACCATAAAAATAGCAAATAAAAGCGTTGCAACCATGGCAATAATAAATTGCACAACATCTGTTTGGATTACGCTGCGAAGACCTCCAGTAGTTGAATATAAGGTGACAAACGCAATTATAATGACCATACTAATTATATTATTCGTGGATGCAATCCAAATATCTGGTCCGACCGTACTTGCAGAGAAATTTAAACTAGCATCTGTAACCCATTGTAGTAATGTATTATAAAAACTCGGTGATAACCATTCATTCCATACTAAAAACACTTCAGAGATTCGTGTTGCTGCGAGCAAAACCATTGCAAGTACAGCACTATTGATAATTACACCATAAAACAAGGCTTTAACTCCGCGTAACCAAATAGCCATTTTTCCACTGTATCTAACTTCTACTAATTCAGCATCTGTAAGGATTTTTGATCGCCACCAAGATTTTGAGAGAACGAAAGCGATAAAAAGAAAGCTTATTCCATAAATCCACAAGCGCCATATCATAAATACTCCTCCGGTAGCAACCAATCCAGTAACAAGAAGCGGGGTATCGGCCGCATATTGCGTTGCAGCTATACTTATTCCAGATTTCCATCCCTTAATGCTTCTCCCTGCCAGAAAATATTCTGTAAGACTTTTAGATGCTTTTGATTTTGCTAAAAATCCAACACTGATACTATACGCTATAAATGCTAAAATTAATATTAAATCTATCATAATGGTTTTTATCTATTTCTTAGGTGAATCTATTTGTATGTTTTTGATTCTTTAAATTAAAATTCGATGATAACAGCTTCATAAGGTCTTAATGAAAAGTTTTTTAGGTCATCCAAATTAGGAGTATTATCGTAATTATCTATTACAAGTTTTGCATCTGCTATATCAAACGACAGGTTTGCACTTGCCTTATGAGACGTAAAATTCAAAAGAATAAGTTGCCTTATACCATCTAATTCTCGCGTATAGGCATAAATATCAGGATTTTCCAAATCATAAAGTGTATAATCTCCATAAACAAGTACAAGATTTTCCTTTCTAATTCTTATTATCTTTTTAAAATAATTAAGTACCGAATTTGGGTTTTGCTCTTCAGCTACTACATTAATGGTTTTAAAATTTGAATTCACTTTAAGCCAAGGTTTTCCACTTGTAAAACCGCCATTTTCAGTATTATCCCATTGAAAAGGAGTTCTTCCATTATCTCTTCCAACCCATTTCTCCATTTCCAAAAAATCATTCAAATCTCCTCCTGTTTCCTGAAGATGTTTATACCAATTAATCGTTTCAATATCCTGATAATCATCTATTTTATTAAATTTTATATTGGTCATCCCCAATTCATCTCCAAAATAATAAAATGGGGTTGCACGCATTGTCATTAGGAATGTCGTTAACATTTTTGAGGACAAAGCTCTATATTGCAAAGAATCATCTCCGTAACGAGATACCATTCTAGGTAAATCATGATTACCTAAGTATATTGTTCCCCATCCTTTTTCCTTTGTAACACTATCCCATTTGGAATAGACTTTTTTAAACTCAATTAAGCTTACTCCATTCGGATCTAATTTCTTTCTCTCACCGGGTATTAATCCTAATTTAGCTCCATCAAAATGATAAAGCATATTTAATTCTTTTCGTTCAGAGTCAATATAATTTAAGACTTCATCAGAGTTAACCCCTGCTCCTTCGGCCACTGTCATTATATCATATTTACTAAGCACTTCCTTATTCATTTCCTGCAAATATTCGTGTAAATGAGGGCCATTGGCGTAAAAATGAACAAAATCACCATGATATTTCTCAGACAAAACAGGAAAGCTTGTATCCTTAGAAATGAAAGGTATAACATCCATTCTAAAACCATCAATACCTTTATTGAGCCAAAAACGCATGGCGTTATAGATTTCCATTCTAACTTTTGGATTTTCCCAATTTAAATCGGGTTGGCTAACTGCAAAATAATGAAGATAATAAGCATTGGTTAATGAATCATATTTCCATGCATTGCTATTCACATCGAAGAAGCTCCATCTTTCTGCTGGCTTTCCTTTTTCAGCAGGCCACCAATGATAATAGTTTCTGTATGGATTATCTCTTGAACTTCTCGATTGTTTAAACCATTCGTGTTCACTACTTGAATGGTTTGCTACAAGATCCAAAACAAGTTTAAGGTCTCTTTGATGCATTTCTTCCAAAAGCGTATTAAAATCGTCCATCGTGCCAAACTCCTGCATTATTTTGGTATAGTCACTGATATCATAGCCATTGTCATTATTGGGGGAATCGAATATTGGATTTAACCAAACAACATCCACACCGAGACTTTGAATATAATCGAGCTTAGAAATAATTCCTTTTAAATCACCAACTCCATCACCATTGCTATCTTTAAAACTACGAGGATAGATTTGATAAACAACAGCCTCTTTCCACCATGTTGGATTATTTTTATCCATATAAGATTGCTTTTTATTAGTTTGACATCCAGCAACAGAAATCAAGGTTACAACTGAAAACAGAATTCCATAAAAATATTTATTTATCATAGCTTTATTATTTACGATTAATGAGTAATATAAAACGTTTTCCTTTCAGGTCCTACACCTTTAATAGTTAAGCTTTTCCATTGTTTAGGCAAGCATGGTTTTCCCTGAATTATCCCGTTATCAGTTATTTTCAATCCCCCAAAGCCAAAGAGAACAGTCTGAAGCATGCCTCCTGCACCAGTAGCAAAATAAGGATTATTACTGGTTGCGGCTTCTGAAAGTGCACCAAATGGTGGACGTTTATTTGGAATATATGATGCTTTAAACAAATCAAATGCTTTATCCTCATTTCCTAAACGAGCATAAAGTATTGAGAAAACAGAAAATCCCATAGCTGGTCCTTCCGGAGCTATTTTAGGTTCATAATATTCCAAATCTTTAATAATTTGTTCTTTATCAGTCACCAATTCTAAAGGGTATGCCAATAAATTAACATCTGCCTGCTTGATTATCTCCCCCTTATAAACGGAATTTTCCATCATAACTCCATCAGGGAAATAATGAAACTTGATATTTTTCGCAACTTTTTCCCAAATAGGATTGGGAATAATATTTAATTCCTTCGCTGCTAAGCTGGCGTATTCTAGAGCTCTAATAGCTGAACCATTAGTAAAAGCATTATCATCAATGTTTTGCGCAAATTCATTGGCACCCACTACATTATGAATTGAATAACTACCATCACTATTTTTTATTGATCGGCTTACCCAAAAATCGGCTACTTCTTTTAAAAGTGGATAGCCTTTCTCTTTAAGCCATTGCTTGTCTTTGTATATTTTGTAATAATTCCAGAAAGCGATTCCAACATCAGCTGTTATATGATGCTCAAAAGTTCCCGTAAGCGCCCATACTGGACAAGCTTCTTCACCTGTATCATCAGATTCCCAAGGAAACATTGCACCAGAATAGCCAAATAGTGAAGCTTTTTGTTTGGCTTTTTCAAGGCGATCGGAACGATAATTCAATAATGAAAGTGCAATATCGTGATTTAAAAGAAGTAATGGAGGATACATCCACAATTCAGTATCCCAAAATACGTGACCATTATATCCTTGGGATGATAATCCCATAGGAGAAATACTCAGGTTTGAGTTGGCACGAGAAAAGGAATAAAGGTGATAGAGCGCAAGACGGATATCGTGTTGCGATTGAAGATCTCCTTTAATTTCAATATCTCCTTTCCACAATTCTGCCCACAGTTCTTTATGCTTGGCTATAACAGCATCTTCATTCCCTTGCATAATAAAAATTGTCATTCTGGCTGTTTCACTTAAAGGGTCATCAAAATCCTGAGTAGAACCAACTGCACCAGCCCACCCAAATTCATAGGATTCTCCTTTTAAAATTTCTTTCTCAAAAGTTAATTCGTTATCATAGTCAGATACTAGATTGTGAGTTAATTCTTGGCGATCACCTTTAAAGATAAAGGTTGCAGTGGTTGCAAGTTTGTGTTTACCGTAAGATCCACTAGCTGTGGTTTGTAGCATAGGCATTACAACATCCAAATCAACTTTACTATCGAATGTATTGACTGGGTCTTTATATTCTACAGGGCAAAGAATTTTCCCTGCTACTACTATTTTAATGTTTTTTAAAGGCTTGATATGGACTTTAATAAACCCAGCATAAGGCATGCTGCGCAAGGCATAAATTGTGTATGAAATTTTAGCTT
>JAGGUP010000089.1 GCA_021158405.1 Bacteroidales bacterium | reverse complement strand
CAAGTATACCTTTTATGATTTTTTCCTGAATTAAGATGTTGTGCATCAGCACAGCCCTCTACCATATATTCAAATTTTAATTTCAGTTTTTAAAATCATAATCATTATGCTTAATAAAATCATTCTTTTTTTCCTTGAGAATAAACTCGTTACCTTTTTGGTTCTTACCGTTTTTATTACCTGGGGAATCATAAATTCGCCTTTCGGCTGGGATACAGGTATTTTACCATCCGATCCTGTTCCTGTTGATGCTATCCCCGATATTGGAGAAAATCAGCAGATTGTCTATACCGAATGGCCGGGACGATCACCCCAAGATATCGAAGACCAGATATCCTATCCTTTAACCACTTCCCTATTAGGAATTCCCGGAGTAAAAACTATCCGCAGTAATTCTATTTTTGGGGTATCCAGTATCTATATCATTTTTGAAGAGGATATTGAGTTTTATTGGGGGAGAACCCGGATACTCGAAAAATTAAATTCACTTCCTGTTGGAACTCTGCCTTCGGATGTATCACCGGCACTCGGTCCTGATGCCACGGCTTTGGGTCAAATTTATTGGTATACGCTGGAAGGAAGAGACAAAGAAGGAAAGCCTTCCGGAGGCTGGGATCCTCACGAACTAAGAACAATACAAGATTTTCAAGTGCGCTATGCACTCACAGCAGCAAAAGGCGTTGCCGAAGTGGCTTCAATTGGCGGATTTGTGAAAGAATATCAGATTGATATTGATCCCAATGCAATGAAAGCATATGGGGTGAATATAGAACAAATTATAGCCGCTGTAAAAAATAGCAACCTCGATATTGGCGCACGCACATTGGAATTTAATCGTGTAGAATATCTTGTTAGAGCACTCGGCTATGTAAAGTCACTGCAAGATTTGGAAGAAAGTGTTGTTGCCGTTAACAACAATGTTCCCGTCCGCTTGAAAGATGTTGCCAAAATCAATTTCGGTCCGGCTACACGTCGTGGTGGACTGGATAAAGGGGGTAGCGAAGCTGTTGGAGGTGTAATTGTAGCGCGTTACGGAACAAACCCTCTGGAAGTTATTGAAAATGTAAAAGAAAAAATTGCTGAGATTGCAGCCGGAATGCCAAGTAAAACGCTCCAAGACGGGAGTATTTCCAAAGTAACTATCGTTCCGTTCTACGACCGCACCGGCTTAATAAAAGAAACTTTAGGAACTTTAGAAGAAGCCATTACCTTAGAATTATTCATTAGTATTTTAGTCGTTATTGTTCTCGTGCTCAATCTAAGAGCGTCTTTTTTAATCTCAAGCTTATTGCCCATCGGGGTGCTCATCACGTTTATAACCATGCGGCAATTTAATGTAGATGCCAATATTGTAGCCCTTTCGGGGATTGCTATCGCTATTGGAGTAATGGTTGATGTCGGGGTCGTATTCACGGAAAACATCATCCGACATATTGAGCTGCCGGAAAACATTGGTGCGCGAGGGAAACAACTATTAACTGTTGTTTACAAAGGAACTACTGAAGTTGCCGGAGCCGTTATTACTGCACTTGCAACCACCATTGTTAGCTTTCTCCCTGTATTTGCGATGGAAGCAGCAGAAGGGAAATTATTCAAGCCTCTAGCCTTTACCAAAACATTTACCATGCTTGCGGCATTGCTTATTGGTTTAATCATTATTCCAACACTGGCTCACCTAATTTTTTCCATTCGTTTTGATAAAAATAAATACAAAAAAATCTGGAACATCATCCTTATTCTTTCCGGATTTGCTATTTCCATTTCAACGGGTTATTATATTGCTTTGGCTTTATCCGCCTATGGTTTAAACGGCTTCTTTGAGGACAAATGGATCAAGACAAAAATTTCTTGGACAAACATTATAAACATCATAATTACCGTAATCGTAGTGGTTTTCTTTTTAACGAAAGCTTGGATGCCTCTCGGAGCACAAAATTCCTATTTCACTAACTTCTTGTTTGTCATCATTATTGTCAGTATCATTCTGGGAGCAATGTCGCTTATTGTTGTTTTTTACCCAAGAATTTTAAGCTGGAGTTTGAGCAATAAATGGGCATTTCTATCTGTTCCCATTATGATTATTCTTTTTGGAATAACAACTTGGCAGGGCTTTGATAAGCTATTTGGGTTTATGCCCAATTTTATTCAAGAAACAGGAGTTTACCAGAAACTTGATAAGACTATTCCCGGTATCGGAAAAGAATTTATGCCCTCACTAGATGAAGGTTCTTTCCTCTTGATGCCAACAACTATGCCGCATTCAGGAATTGAAGAGAATTTAGAAGTAATTGGTATTCTGGATAGAAAGATCAATGCTATTCCTGAAGTTGAAACGGTTGTTGGAAAATGGGGACGTGTAAATTCAGCTTTAGACCCCGCTCCCACTTCAATGTTCGAAAACCTTATCAATTATAAATCGGAATATATCCTCAATGAATCCGGACATCGTATGCGCTTTAAAGTTGATAAAAAAGAAGCCTTCATCTTGAAAGATGGAAGCACTTATCATCCTAAAAACGATGGATTCAGAGTTATTGAAAAATCCAATCTCATTGAAGACAGAAAGGGAGAATATTTCCGCCAATGGCGCGATAAAATAAAATCGCCCAATGATATTTGGAACGAAATAATTACACAGGCAACAATCCCCGGGCTAACCTCAGCTCCAAAATTACAACCTATACAAACGCGTTTGGTGATGTTGCAAACGGGAATGCGTGCCCCAATGGGAATAAAAGTATTTGGTCCAGATTTGGAAAGTATCGAAAAGGTAGCTTATGATTTGGAGAAACTATTGAAAGAAGTTGAAGGCGTTCAGGGTATGTCTGTATTTGCCGATCGTGTTGTTGGAAAACCTTATATCGAACTGGAAATCAACAGAAAAGCGATTGCACGTTATGGCTTATCTATAAAAAAACTACAAACAGTTATTTCAAGTGCAATTGGAGGAATGCAATTAAGCACAACGGTTGAAGGTCGTGAGCGTTTCCCCGTTCGATTACGTTATGCTCGTGAGCTACGCGATAATCCGGAAGATTTAAAAAGAATCCTAATCCCAACACCATCAGGAGCTCAAATTCCACTTGGCGAACTCGTTACTGTACATTATACACGTGGTCCGCAAATGATTAAAAGTGAGAATACATTTTTGGTGGCTTATGTCATTTTCGATAAAAAAGAAGGATTTGCAGAGGTGGATGTCGTAGAAAATGCACAAAACTACTTGATGCTAAAAATGGAGGAAGGAAACTTTAATCTTCCAGCAGGTGTTAGCTACGTTTTTACAGGCAACTACGAAAATCAAATCAGAGCGACAAAAAGACTACTTATTGTAATCCCCATCGCTTTGCTCATCATATTTTTAATCCTCTATTTTCAGTTCAAGTCAATCCCTTCTACACTGCTCATTTTCACAGGGATAATCGTTGCCCTATCCGGCGGATTTATTATGCTTTGGCTTTATGGACAGCCTTGGTTTATGGATGGTAGTTTGGCAGGAATGAATTTACGAGATTTGTTTCAGGTCCGAACAATAAATCTTAGTGTAGCCGTTTGGGTGGGCTTTATTGCTCTATTCGGTGTTGCCACCGATGATGGAGTTTTGATAAGCACCTATATCAAACAGCTGGAAGCTAAAAAGAAGCCTAAAACTGTAAAAGAAGTTCGGGCATTGGTTCTTGAAGCAGGTTCTAAAAGAGTACGGCCTGCAATTATGACAACAGCCACAACCATTATCGCACTCTTGCCCATATTCACCTCAACAGGAAAAGGATCCGACATTATGATACCTATGGCTATTCCTCTCTTTGGCGGAATGACCATCGAAGTTCTAACCATGTTTGTTGTTCCGATACTCTACAGTATGTGGCAAGAAAGTAAAGTTAAAAGAACATTAAAAAATCAAAATATATAAAGTCATGAAGAAATGTATAAAAATTATTGGTTTATTCCTTTTGCTGATTTCTTCATCCTTATCGGCACAAGAAGATTTAAACCGCTATTTGCAAATGGCGGCAGAGAATAACTCCGAACTGAAAGCAAAGTTTAATGAATACTTGGCAGCACTTGAACTAGCTCTACAAGTAAAAGCTTTACCCGACCCGCAAGTCGCCTTTGGTTTCTTTATTCAACCCATTGAAACACGTTTAGGTCCTCAGAGGCTAAAAGTCTCTGCATCGCAATTCTTTCCTTGGTTTGGCACATTAAAGGCAAAAGAAAATGTGGCTATTCAAACGGCTAAAGCTAAGTATGAGCTTTTTGAGGAAACAAAATCAAAGCTGTTCAATCAAATTAAATCCACCTATTTTGATTTGTATTTCAACAAAAAAGCGAGTAATATCACGCTTGAAAATATTGATATCCTTAATATTTTTAAAAAGTTGGCCATAATCAAAGTGGAAGCGGGATTGGTTTCGCCTGTTGATGAATACCGAATTGAAATGGAAATTAACGATTTGGAAAACCAACTGGCCTTATTAAGAGATAAGCAATATGTTTTGGAAATTGTTTTTAACAATCTTCTAAATACGAAGACTTCTGAGGCTATTGAAATACCTGAGACTTTATGGACGACCGATTTTCCACTAAATAAAAAGGCGGCTTTCGACTCTATCTTACAATCCAACCATCAATTGCTTGGCATAGAACAGCAAGAAGAAGCGTTTCGTTATAAAAAACAACTTGCCCAACTCCAAGGGAAGCCCGACTTTAAAATTGGTTTTGAATATGCCGTCATCGGAAAAGGAACAAATAATTTAGCCGGAACAGATGCATTTGTATTTCCAACAATTGGCTTGTCAATTCCTTTGTACCGTAATAAATACAAAGCAATGCTAAAGCAAATCGTTTTTCTTGAAAAAGCAAAAAACAACGAAAAAATTAACAAAACAAATGTATTGGAAAGCTTATTTGAAGTGGGATGGAAAGACTACCGTGATGGCGAGCGAAGAATTGCACTTTATTATGCACAACTTGATCTGTCGAAAAAATCGTTAAGCCTTCTGGAAACAGATTATGCCATTGGGAATAAGAATTTTGAGGAAATCCTCCGTATGGATCGCAAGCTGTTGAAATACAATTTAGAATTAGAAAAAGCAAGAGCAGATAAGCAAGCTGCCATTTCATTTATCACCTATTTAATGGGTAAATAAAACTAAGAAATCATGAAAAATAGTATTCAAAATATAAAAGAAAATTACAAACTCCTACTAGGAGTTTTCTTCCTAGGATTAGTCTTCGGATGGTTATTTTTCCATTCATCAGCTGAAGCAAGTCATTCAGTTTCAGAAATTGAGAGTCACGAAAGACATAATCACGAATCTTCCGATCCAACAACATGGACCTGCTCTATGCATCCTCAAATTAAACAAGACAAACCAGGGCTTTGCCCAATTTGCGCTATGGATTTAATTCCTTTAACAAAGGTAAGTTCTGTAGATGAGGATATTGATCCCAATGAAATTATGATGAGTGAATCTGCTGCAAAACTAGCTGAAATTCAAACCTCCACCGTAGCAAAAGGAAGAGCAAAAAAATTGATTTACTTGCAAGGAAAAGTAGAAATAGATGAACGTAATATTGCCGAACTAACCGCTCGCTTTGGCGGCCGTATCGAAAAGCTATTTATCAATTTCACTGGACAAAATGTTAAAAAAGGCGAGAAACTTGCAACTATTTATTCGCCAGAATTGGTGACAGCCCAACGAGAACTTCTCGAAGCCGTTGCCTACAAAGAGAGTCGACCATCACTCTATAATGCAGCTCGAGGCAAATTAAAACTATGGGATTTAAACGAGGAACAAATTGATGCCATAGAAGGAAGCGCTGAACCCCAACTTTACTTTGATATCTTATCCCCAATTACAGGAACTGTTAGTATGCGGCACGTGGCCATTGGCGACTATGTAAAAGAAGGAAAGCCTTTATTTCAAGTTGTAGACTTATCAAAACTATGGGTTATGTTTGATGCTTACGAAAGCGACTTGCCTTGGATAAAGCTAGACGACAAAATTAGTTTTACCGTTCAGTCTTTGCCTGGCAAAAAATTTACAGCAAAAGTGAGCTATATTGATCCGTTTATCAACGGAAAAACAAGAATAACAAAGGTAAGAGTTGAAATTCCTAATGCTGAATTATCGCTCAAACCAGAAATGTTCACAAGTGGCTTAGTCGAATCCAAAATCGCTGAAAACACTTCGCTAATCCTTATTCCAAAATCTGCTATTCTGTGGACAGGAAAGCGAGCAGTGGTTTATGTAAAAGTACCCAATCGGAAATCCCCTTCATTTCGCTACCGTGAGATTGTTTTGGGTGCCGAAGCCGGTGCTTTTTATGTGCTCACAGAAGGCTTAGAACTTGGCGAAGAAATTGCGACCAATGGTGTGTTTAAAATTGATGCTGCTGCACAATTGCAAGGACTTCCAAGTATGATGAATCCTGATGGAGGAAGAGTATCTACCGGTCATAATCACGGAGGAGAAACTATGAGCGAAGCAGAAATGGCTCAAATGGAAAAACCAAATGAAAGCAAACAAATTTTTGAAGTTCCTCAAGCATTTAAGGAGCAAGTAAGCCAAAGTATTTTGACTTATTTAAAAATGAAAGACGCCTTTGTAAAAGCTGAGGAAAAGCAAGTTACAGAGGAAGCCGGAAAAATCCTCTCCGACTTAAATAAAGTAAATATGGAATTACTTAAGGGAGAAGCTCATAATGTCTGGATGAAATTGCTAGACCCCTTAAAAAATGATCTGAATGGAATAATTGAGATGGATGGCATTGAAATGAAAAGAAGCCATTTTAGCGATTTTTCCAATACGCTAACAGAAGTAATTGATGCCTTTTCATTAAAGATGGAAAGCCCACTGTACTTGGAGTATTGTCCTATGGCCTTCAATGATCAAGGCGCATTTTGGATAAGTGCCGAAAAAGAAATTCGTAACCCTTATTTTGGCGATAAGATGCTTAAATGTGGAGAAGTAAAACGTGAATTAAAATAATTTCAATCTTTTAAACAACAAATAAAATGAAGAAAAAATTAAAAATTAGCATTCTGATGGTATTAACATTAGTCGCTTTTACAGCATGTGAAAAAACAAATTTAGACGCTATTAAATCAATTGAAGGAACATACATTGGTACACTTTCCTTGGGGAGCGACCTGAAAAACACATCAATTGTAACACACGGAGGTCTGGATGCTACTGCTGAGGTATCACAAACTGATGATGGTGAAATATCGGTTCATTGCTTTGGTGGAGACATAGATACAACATTTACGCTCAACTATTTCACACATAACGACAGCATTTTGGTCTGTTTATCAGGAACAGACTTCGAACTAATGTACGGTCATATGCCTGGAACGGGTCATCTGTCGGATGGAATGATGAGTGACAATCAAAATGGTGAAACCGAATGGGAACATCATATGTCTGACGAACATAATGAAGGAGATGAACATTTTGGCGGTTTTGATATGTTAAATCACTCTTATGGATATACATTCAACTGGAACGGTATGGATTATCACTTTCAAGGAACAAAGAAGTAATATTTTTTTGAGTTTATTTCTAATTAAAATTACTCATCATGAAAAACAAAAGTCCAGAAGACAAACACGCTGATTATCACAAACATAATGAGAATCTTGAGCATGTATATTTTTGCCCGATGAAATGTGAAGGAGAAAAAACATATTCATCTTCAGGAACTTGTCCGGTTTGTAATATGCACTTGGTACTCATTTCTGAATCTGGGGAACATAATAATCCTCATCATAATCCTCATAAATCAATAACTGGATTGCATCCTCATAGAAAAGGCAAATATTACTGTCCTATGCATTGCGAAGGTGATAAAACATACACTCAGGCTGGAAACTGTCCCGTTTGCGGAATGGATTTACTACATGAAACAGGTATTGAAACAAGTGAAGAAGAGCAGGCTTACCTAAGAACAGCAAAAAAATTCTGGATTGCATTAGCACTGAGCATCCCTGTTTTTGTTATTGCGATGTCAGAATTTTTCAGTTTCCTACAGCTCGAAAATATTACTTCACAAAAAACCTGGGGCTGGATCGAGTTTATTTTGGCTACACCCGTTGTATTTTATTGCAGTTGGGACTTTTTTAAACGGGGATGGAGTTCTGTCAGGCGATGGTCACCAAATATGTGGACCCTTATTTCAATTGGAGTTGGGTCGGCCTATCTTTTCAGTATTATAGCCCTACTCTTCCCTAACTTATTCCCTGCGCAATTTAAAGATGAAAGCGGCAATGTTCATCTGTACTTTGAAGCGGCCGCCGTTATATTAACTCTGGTTTTACTCGGACAGGTTCTTGAACTGCGTGCCCATAGCAAAACCAATTCAGCAATAAAAGCATTGCTTGGTTTGATTCCTCCAGTTGCGAGAATTATTCGGAACGGTGAAGAAACAGAAACCCCCTTGAATGAAGTAGAAGTAGGCGATCTGTTAAAAGTAAAACCCGGAGAAAAAATCCCCGTTGATGGGAGTATTTTCAAAGGTCTGGCTGTTATTGATGAAAGTATGATTACAGGGGAAGCCATTCCCGCGGAGAAATCAAAAGGCGATAAAGTGACAGGAGGAACTATCAATGGACAAACTGCATTTGAGATGAAAGCTGAAAAAGTGGGGAGTGATACGCTTTTGGCACAGATTATTGAAATGGTTAATCAAGCCAGCCGTTCCCGTGCACCTATCCAAAAAATGGTCGATAAAGTAGCCAAATATTTTGTCCAGATTGTAATTTCTATCGCCCTCATCACATTTGCAATTTGGGCAATCTGGGGTCCCGATCCTGCATACGTTTATGCTTTTGTAAATGCGGTTTCCGTTTTAATTATTGCTTGTCCTTGTGCCTTGGGTTTAGCAACTCCTATGTCCATAATGGTAGGGACAGGAAGGGGTGCTCAATCTGGTGTTTTGGTTAAAGATGCCCGAGCCATAGAAGAAATGAATAAAGTCGATATCCTCATAATTGATAAAACTGGAACATTAACCGAGGGGAAACCAAGCTTAAATGAATTTATATCTTTTGGTGAAATGACTCATTCAGAAATTCTTCAACTTGCGGCGTCAGTAGATTTTAATAGCGAACATCCGCTGGCTACGGCCATTGTACAAGGTGCGAAATCGAATCATCTGGATATTCTTTCTCTGGACAATTTTAAATCTGTTACCGGTAAGGGTGTTCAGGCTCTTTATAAAGGAAAAAAAATTGGGCTGGGAAACTTCCGCTTACTGGATGATTTCCATGCTTCGCTATCCAAGGAGCAAAAGCAAAAGGTTACTAAAATGCAAGAACAGGGTCAAACAGTTATGTACCTGATTATTGAAGAAAGCGTTGAAGGTATAGTAAGTGTTACGGATAAAATTAAAGAAAGCTCAGCCGAAGCAATCAAGACACTCAAAAAATTGGGAATAACTATTTTTATGTTAACGGGAGACAACCAAATTACGGCTAAAGCCGTTGCCGAAAAGCTGAACTTGGATGGATTTATAGCCGATTGCCTCCCTGATGATAAATACAAAAAAGTCAAAGAATTACAAGAACAAGGACATACCGTTGCCATGGCAGGTGATGGTATTAATGATGCCCCTGCACTGGAACAAGCCCATGTTGGTATTGCCATGGGAACCGGCACCGATATTGCCATACAAAGTGCAGAAATCACCCTCGTAAAAGGCGATTTAAATGGTATTGTCAAGGCACGAGATTTAAGTCAAAAAGTGATGAAAAACATTAAACAAAACCTTTTCTTCGCCTTTGTTTACAACGGCCTTGGAGTACCAATTGCAGCAGGAATTTTATTCCCATTTTTCGGTATTCTGTTAAGCCCAGTCATTGCAGCTGCAGCAATGAGCTTTAGCTCTGTATCAGTCATCACAAATGCCTTACGATTAAGAAAAAAGTAAAATGAAATTATATAATTATTTAAACATTGTAATAAAAACAAATTCTATGAAAACAAAAGTATTAAGTTTAGTAAGTGTGCTATTTTTCAGCACAATGTCCTTATTCGCTCAAGATAAAGCGGAAAAGATTAAAGTTTATGGAAACTGCGGAATGTGCGAAACCCGTATTGAAAAAGCTGTGAATGCTATTGATGGTGTTAGCGCAGCCGATTGGAACAAAGAAACCAAAATGCTAAAGGTTTCTTTTGATGAGTCAAAAACCGATATACACAAAGTTCATATGGCTGTTGCAAAAGTAGGTCACGATACAAAAAAATACAAAGCAGATGATTCGGTTTATAATAAATTACCATCTTGTTGTTTGTATGAAAGATTAAAATTATAATCTTTGGCTTAAAAAAATATAGAAGAAAATATTCGTTTATTGTTTGATAAAAAATATTACGATGGACACGACACAATTAAATAAAGCAGAATATCTGCGCTACAACAGGCAAATGATACTCCCTGAAATTGGGACTGAAGGTCAGTTAAAACTAAAAAACGCCAAAGTTTTAGTCATCGGCGCAGGTGGATTGGGATGCCCGATTTTGATGTACTTGGCTGCTGCAGGAGTTGGTACCATTGGCATCGTGGATTACGATCAGGTTGATTTGAGCAATTTACATAGACAAGTTTTATACTCCACCGATGATATTGGAAAAAACAAAGTCGAAGTCACCACTTTAAAAATCTCAAGGCTAAATCCGGAAATAAACGTCATCCCTTATCCGCTAAAACTGAGCAAAGAGAATGTTCTGGATATTCTTAAGGATTACGATATTATTATTGACGGATCCGATAATTTTCCAACGCGTTTTCTAGTGGCTGATGCGACCGTGATTTTGAATAAACCTCTTGTTTTTGGTGCGGTTTATCAATTTATGGGACAGGCTTCCGTTTTCAATTATAAAAACGGGCCGACTTATCGCTGTCTATTTCCAGAACAACCTAAAGTTGGTGAAGCCCCTTCGTGTAATACTGCCGGTGTAATGGGAGTTTTGCCTGGAATTATTGGAAGTATTCAAGCCAATGAAACATTAAAAATAATTCTTGACATTGGAGAAACTCTTGCAGGTAAATTATTTCAAATCAATACGCTTAATTTTAAAGTTGAACTTATTGATGTTGAGCAAGATAAAAATTTACCAAAAATTAAAGCTTTAGGTGAATACGATATTGATTGCCACTCGAATATTAAAAGCCTCGACCCTCATGATTTTGATTCCAATTTCAAACTTAAGGATTTTTTAATTTATGATTTAAGACCGCCTCATCAATTTGAAATGTTTAATATTGGAGGGATAAATATTTCATCTGAAAATTTATTAAATAGTTTGGGAAATATATCAAAAAATGAAAAAATACTAGTGGTATGCCAAATAGGCGAACAAAGTGCGGCAATCGTTGATTATTTGCAAAATAAGCAGGACTTCAACAAAGTGTATAATTTAAGTAAAGGAATTAATAAGTGGTTAAATAAATAAAAATGTAAAAATTAGAAAATAAATTATATTCGTATGAAAAAATCAATTTTAAGTTTATCATTTGCCTTTATGGCAATAACAGCTGTAACATTTACAGCTTGTAAAAACACACCAAAAGCATCTGAAAAATCGGAAGCAACAGAAAAATCAGAAGCAACAAAACAGATGGCTGTTAATCAATATCAGTGCCCAATGAAATGTGAAGGTGACAAAACCTATACTGAAATGGGAAAATGTCCAGAATGTGGTATGGATTTAAAAGCTTTACCTGCTGATTTAACTAAGCAAATGGCTATGGAAGTTTATCAATGTCCTATGAAATGTGAAGGCGATAAAACCTATGCCGAGATGGGAAAATGTCCAGAATGCGATATGGATTTAGTTCTTGTAAAAGATGAACCTGCAACTCATAAGCACGATAATTCTGCCGAAGGTCATAAACACTAAATTATTTTTGGGCTTTCTAATCTTGAGAGCCCAAACTTCTAAAAATATAATTATGAAACTTAACTCTGTAATTACCTGCCCCCATTGCGGATTTCAAAAAGAAGAAATCATGCCTGAAGATTCTTGTCAATTTTTTTACAAATGTGAAAATTGTAAGACTGTATTAAAACCTTTACCTAACGATTGTTGTGTTTATTGCTCTTATGGAAGTGAAAAGTGCCCTTCTATGCAATAATCAATATTGTCTGCTAATCTTTATCTGTTCTATCGAATTTCAAATTCTGAGAGTCGAAAAATAAGCCCTAATTTTACATTTCAAAACCAAATAAACAGATGAGCATTTATTCTAAGACTTTTGAAGTAATTTGGGCCGATATGGATCCCAATAGACATATGCGCCATACGGCTTATAACGATTACGCCGCTCAAGTACGTGTAACTTTTATGGCTGATAACGGACTCAACCTTGAAGAAATGGAAAGGCTACAGCTTGCTCCTGTGCTTTTTAAAGAAGAAACACATTTCCTATCCGAAGTGCGGATGGGAGAACATATTAAGGTGGATCTTCAGATTGCAGGTCTTTCATCCGATGGAGAACGTTGGAAAATGGTTCATCATATTTATAAAAGTGACGGTAAGCTTTCAGCCATTATTTCCGTTGATGGAGCTTGGATTGATATGACGAAACGAAAGTTAAAACCACCACCGGCACAGTTTTCGGCTAACTTTAATGAACTCCCAAAAACAGAAGATTATCAAGAGATTGCGAAGAAAAAATAGTTAAGTAGTTGAGTGGTTGAATGGCTTTTTACTACGTATCTACCGCCTTCTCACCCACTTACCTTACTCTACAACTTAACTATCGAAATTCTAATTTTCTTCCCTACCTTTACGGGATGACATTTGACTACGATTACATTATTATAGGTTCTGGATTTGGCGGTTCCGTATCTGCGCTCCGTTTAGCTGAAAAAGGTTATAAAATTTTAGTGATAGAAAAAGGGAAACGCTTTGAATGTAAGGATTTCGCAAAAACAAATTGGAATTTACGAAAATGGCTTTGGCTTCCTCAGCTTGGGTTTTATGGCATTCAGAAATTAAGCTTTTTAAGACATGCCAGCATTTTAAGTGGCGTTGGTGTGGGAGGTGGTTCTTTAGTTTACGCCAATACGCTGCCAAAACCAAAAACGGCCTTTTATAATACAGGATCGTGGGCAAAACTCGCGGATTGGGAAACAGAACTGTCTCCACATTACGATAAGGCTTGGGAAATGCTCGGTGCTACTGAAAACCCAAAACTGGAAGAAAGTGATTTGGCTTTAAAAGAGCTGGCCATTAGAATGGGTAAAGAAAAAGACTTTGAACCCACGAAAGTTTCTGTGTTTTTTGGCGAACCTGAAAAAACAGTTCCCGATCCATTTTTCAACGGAAAAGGACCTGAACGAACAGGTTGTACATTTTGCGGAGCATGTATGACGGGTTGCCGACACAATGCCAAAAATTCTCTCGATAAAAATTACTTATACCTAGCAGAAAAACTTGGAGTTGAAGTTGTTGCAGAGCATGAAGTAAAAGATGTTTTTCCTCTTGATGCAGTCGACGGAAAAAATGGTTATCAAGTTACTTATAAATCCACAACACAATATTTTGCTAAGAGTAAAATCCTCACAACACAATCTGTAATTTTTGCTGGTGGCGTATTAGGAACTATTCCTTTATTATTGAAAATAAAGAAGAAGAGTTTACCAAAACTCAGTCCTAGAGTTGGAGAAATGATCCGTACCAATAACGAAGCTTTGATTATGGATGTGACTATGGATAAAGACAGAAACCTATCCAAAGGAATTGCCATTGGTTCCATTTTAGAACTGGATGAAAACAGTCATCTTGAACCTGTTCGCTATGGTGAAGGTTCTGGATTATGGCGTCTGGGAATTACACCGATGATTTTGGAAACAAATTTCTTTAAGCGGATAGGGAAAATGTTTATCGAACCTTTTAAAGCACCTTTAAAATGGTTGAAAATATACTTTGTTGATGACTTTGCTAAGAGATCAACAACATTGCTTTTTATGCAACATTTAGATTCTACACTAGAATTAAAAAGTCATTGGCTTTTTGGATATAAATCTCGTATTTCAAGTGGGAAAGCCCCTACTCCATTTATCCCCGAAGCCCATAAAGTTGCACATCAATTTGGAGAAGTAATTAATGGAAAGCCAGTTGTTTTATTTACAGAAACCATTTTAGGGACACCTTCTACAGCGCATATTTTGGGAGGAGCTTGTATTGGTAAAGATGCCGAAGACGGTGTAATTGATAGTAAGCATAGCGTATTTGGTTATGAAAATATGTATGTCTTTGATGGTTCGGCAATTTCGGCAAATCCTGGTGTTAATCCTTCCTTGAGTATTACTGCAATGACAGAGAGAGGGATGAGTTTTATCGCTAAGAAGTAGT
>JAGGUP010000093.1 GCA_021158405.1 Bacteroidales bacterium | reverse complement strand
GGCGTTGCTCATAGTAAATGGTTTGTTAATGAAATTTCAAAAAGAGTTCATAAAATGGCTCCTGTACATATTTATCCGGGTGAAGACGAAATGAGAGCCTTAGCATTCAATGGCTTGCGGGTTATCAGAGGGGAAACCATTGCAAAAGAATACCTTTAGAATTAAGATTTAAGAGTGGAGAGAGCAGAGTGAATGACAACATACTCATCAGCATTTACACTGAGCCCTCACATTGAGCGACTTATACTGAACGTATTCGAAGTAAGTCGAAATGTAGTAATAGTGCATCATCAAATTAGCAAATTATTATAATGGGAAGAAGATATAGAAAGAACCGCGTTTTACCAATTTTGGAAAAAGTTGAAATTACAGCTTTTGCAGCAGAAGGAAAATCATTAGCACGCGTAAACGATAAAGTGGTATTTGTCCCTTTAACGATCCCCGGCGATGTGGTTGATATTCAGCTTACACGATCACGTTCCTCTTTTTCCGAAGGAAAAGTGATTGCTTTTCATAAAAAATCAGATCTAAGAATAGAACCCGCTTGTCAACATTTCGGAATATGTGGCGGCTGTAAATGGCAAATGCTTGATTACAAAAAACAACTTGAAATAAAACAAAATCACGTACTAGAAAACTTTCAACATCTTGGCAATTTTGATTTTCCTCCTCACTTTCCAATCCTTCCTTCTAAGAATATTTATTTTTATCGCAATAAATTAGAATTCACCTTTTCGAATAGAAAATGGTTGACGGAGTATTCCAAAGAAATAGATTTTGAGGAACGCAGCATGGATGGCCTTGGTTTTCATCTTCCTAAAATGTTCGATCGTATCTTAGATTTGGAGAATTGTCATTTACAAAAAGAACCCTCAAATAGTATACGGCTGAGCATCAGAAATTTTGCCATTGAAAATAAAATCAGTTTTTATAGCCCAAGAAAACAAGAAGGCTATTTACGAAACCTGATTATTCGAACTGCCTCCACAGGTGATTTAATGGTTATTCTAGTTGTCAGAGACGACGACAAACAAACTTTAGAGCTTGTAATGAATCACCTTGCAACTAATTTTCCTGAGATTACATCCCTTATGTCTATCATAAACACAAACTTAAACGACAGCACAAACGGGATGAGAGCCGAACTTTTCAAAGGCAATCCATTTATTATGGAACAAATGGAAGATATAAAATTTAAAATTGGCCCTCTATCTTTTTATCAAACAAATTCGGAGCAAGCCTATGAAATGTATAAAATTGGCAGGGAATACGCAAAACTTACAGGCAAAGAAATAGTTTACGATTTATATACAGGCACGGGTACTATTGCAAATTTTGTTGCAAAAAATGCAAAAAAAGTTATTGGAATTGAATATGTACCAGAAGCCATTGAGGATGCTATAGAGAACTCAAAAATCAATCAAATTGATAATACTTCTTTTTATGCAGGTGATATGGTGAAAGTTTTAACACCCGAATTTGTTGTAGAAAATGGCAAGCCGGATGTGATTATCACCGATCCTCCACGTGCGGGCATGCACGAAAGCGTTGTTACTCAATTGCTAAATATGGAAGCCAAAAGAATTATTTATATCAGTTGTAATCCGGCAACACAAGCACGCGATATCGATTTATTAAAAACAAAATATAAGGTTTCAAAAGTACAACCGCTTGATATGTTTCCACAAACTCACCATGTGGAAAATATCGTTTTATTGGATTTGATCTAGCTATTATTCTGATTTTGTAACCAGCTCACAACCTCTTTATGTAAAATGGCAGGCGTTAAATCTTTAGACTCAACATGCAACTGCGCTTTTTCATAAAAAGGAATTCTTTTTTCCAGTTGTCCTTCTATAAAGTCCTGAAGTTCTGCTTGATTTAAGGAAGCTATAAGCGGACGAAGATGTTGGTTAGGAAGTAATCGACTTATTAAAACATCTGTATTCGCGCGTAAATATATACAGAGTCCTTTTGCATTCATCATTTCCATATTATCAAAAAATATCGGAGCTCCTCCTCCTGTAGCAATAATTGCATTTTCAATTTCAAAGGTTTGATGCAAAGCGAGTCTTTCCAAAAATCTAAAATCATCTTCTCCTTTTTCGATAAACAATTGGGTGATCGTTTTCTTTTGCTCATTTTCAATTCGTCTATCCAAATCGATAAAAGAAAAATCCATACGAGCTGCTAGCTTTTTGCCCATGCTACTTTTTCCCGTACCCATATAGCCTATCAAATAAATACGCATGTCCAATAATCTTGTGTGAGCAAAAGTAAAAAAATCTTATTGATTCGTTCTTTTTATTAAAAAATAGACTCAAATTTGACTAAAAATATAATTCTAAAAAAATGCTTTGTTAAGACTTCCTAAAATAAAGTAAGTCATTAATAGTTTTTATTACTTTTGCAATCTAAAAGAAATCTAATGAAACGTCTATCTTATTATTTAATTGCTTTTGTTTTTGTCTCTATTTTGGGTTCCTGTGACAACCAAAATCAGAGTAATAAAAACAAAGTTAGCACTGAACAAGGTGTCGCAGCAATATCTTTTGAGAAGGCAGAACACGATTTCGGTACTGTTATTGAAGGCGAAAAAGTGACTTACGCTTTTCGTTTTACAAATAAGGGAACTACTGATCTTCAACTAACAAGTGTCGGAACCAGTTGTGGGTGTACTGCTTCTGAATACTCAACTGATCCAATAAAGCCGGGAGAAACCGGCAAAATTCAAATCACTTTTGATAGCTCACATCGTTTGGGAATGCAACATAAAAAGATTACAATTCGCTCAAATTCAAAACCCGAATTTAACACTTTGAATGTCTATGCTCAAGTGATTGAAAAAAAAACTAAAAATTAATTTAAATTAAACATAAACAATGAATCTATCATCAATATTATTAATGGCTCCAACAGATGGAGCAGAACAAGGCGGATTTATGTCCTTTTTACCTTTAGTTCTAATCATCGTAGTTTTCTATTTTTTCTTCATTCGTCCGCAAATGAAAAAAAGCAAAGAACAAAAGAAATTTCGTGAGGAATTGAAAAAAGGCGATAAAATCATTACACTAGGTGGAATACACGGTAAAATTTTAAACCTCGACGATACTTCGGTAATTATTGAAACCGAAGGTCAAGGACGTTTGAAAATTGAAAAAAGCGCTGTAGTACCTGAAGGCACAGTTATTGGTCAGCAGAAATAGATCAATTATTTAAATAGTTAAAAGCTTTTTGTGTTAGGTTAGCCAAAACACAAAAAGCTTTTTTTATCTTTACGCTATAAATATTCAAATATAATCAAGAGATGAAGAAATTTTTCACAGATGAGCGCACTATTCCTTTTCTGATCTCTTTGCTAATCGCTTTTGGATTGTGGCTTTTGATAAAACTTTCCGGTGATTTTCAAACCGATCAAAAAGTTTATCTTCACTTTCAAAATTTTCCAATTGACAAAGTTTTGATAAATAAACCGGATTCTGTTTTGCAAATTCGTACGCATAACAATGGTTTTGATGTGCTTAGCCAATTTCTTTTTAATAGAAATAAATCATTGGATATTGATTTCTCAAGGGCTAAACATCTGGAATCCAATAATAATATTCAAATCTACTATATTCTTAGTTCTGCCTTAAATTATGATATTGAAGATGAATTTAAAACAGCGGAACAAATCCTAAGTGTTAGACCAGATAGTATTGTTTTTAAATTTGAAAATCTGGCATCTAAAAAATTGAAAATAGAACCTCAGCTTAAAATCAGTTTTAACCGGCGTTTTAAACAGTATAAAAAGATGCTAGTTGAACCCGATAGTATTTTATTTTTTGGTCCGGTATCCATCCTTAATTCCATTCATTCAATTAACACACAAGCATTTAATTTACAAGATATTAGCGCAAGCATAGACACCATTCTCAATCTTGAAATACCAAATTCTAAATTAATTGGAGCTCAATCAAATATTAAATTAAAAATTGCTGTAGAAGAATATACAGAAGGGAAGGTTAGTCTTCCTATTCAACTAAAAGGGAGATCGAGAATTCATTATAAAGTTTTCCCTTCCGAGGCCCAAATCACCTATCAAGTTGCTTTAAAAGATTACTCAAAAATTAGCCCTTCAGATTTTGACTTGAGTGCAATCCCCGATTCAACCGAATCAGGCAAACTATATCTTCATCTGAGCCGACAACCAGAAAATGTAATTGTAAGTAATATTCAACCATCTACAGCTGAATATATAATTTTTAAATAATGCTAAAAATTGGCTTAACAGGTAATATTGGAAGTGGTAAATCACTTGTTTGTAAGGTGTTTGAGAAATTAGGCATCCCTATATTTTATGCTGATATTGAAGCAAAAAAAATATTGGACAGCTCAGATTTAAGACCAAAATTACTGACTGCATTTGGTGCAGATATTGAAGATTGTACCAACAATATTATCGACAGAAAAAAACTAGCTGCAATTGTTTTTACGAATAAAGAAGCACTTAATAAATTAAACTCCCTTATTCATCCGCAATTGCACATTGAATTTAAAAACTGGTGTTTGCAGCACGAAAAGGAAGCTTATGTTATTCAAGAAGCAGCCATTCTTTTCGAAAACGGTTTTACCAATTTATTTGATAAAACCATTGTTGTTGCAGCTCCTAAAAACATCCGATTAAAAAGAGTGATGGAAAGAGATGGTGCAAGTAAAACAGCTGTTTTAGCCCGAATGGAAAATCAATGGAGCGATGCAAAAAAAGAAAATGCTGCCGATTTTATTATCCAAAATGATGGGCAAGAACTAATTTTACCTCAGATTTTAAAGCTGCATCAGCTATTCTCTAATCCCAATTTTTAGCATTCTCAAGATATAATCAATGATTCAAAAAATACTAAAGCAACTTAACCTTCAGCTTTCACAAGTTGAAAACACACTCGAACTGCTAGAAGGCGGCGCGACCATTCCTTTTATTGCACGATACCGTAAAGAGCGCACCAATCAACTCGATGAAGTTCAAATAAAAGCTATTCGCGATTTGCACGAGCAATTTACAGTGCTAGAAAAAAGAAAAACTAGCATTTTAGAAAGCCTAGAAGAAAACGGTTTTCTAAATCCAGAACTTGAGCAAAAGATAAAGCAAACGGATAATCTTAGCGAGCTGGAAGATATTTATTTGCCTTATAAACCCAAACGCAGAACACGTGCTACTATTGCTATCGAAAAAGGATTAGAGCCTTTAGCTAAAATTCTAATGGCGCAAAATCATCCAAATATTGAAGAAGTTGCGAGTCGGTATGTGAAGAAAGACGTTGCAGATAAAAATGAGGCTTTGCAAGGTGCTATGGATATTGCGGCAGAATGGATGAATGAAAATGCTTCGATTCGAAAACGAATGCGCAGACTTTTTGAAAAAGAAGCACAAATCACTTCAAAAGTGGTGAAAACAAAAATAGAAGAGGCTCAAAAGTTTGAAATGTATTTCGATTGGGCAGAAAATATTCGTTCAATTCCTTCGCATCGATTATTAGCTATTTTGCGTGGTCAAAACGAAGGGTTTTTAAAAGTGCATATTCAACCCGAACAGGAAAAAGCAATAGAAATGCTTGAACGCTATTTTATAAAATCGCATTCCGCAACGGCTGAATATCTCTCAAAAACCATCAAAGATTGCTATTCACGATTATTAAAACCTTCGCTTGAAAATGAGCTAGCAAAAGTAGCCAAAGAAAAAGCAGATACGCAAGCCATCGAAATTTTCGCCACCAATCTTCATCAATTATTGATGGGATCGCCCATGCGAAACAAAAGGGTTTTGGCTATCGATCCTGGGTTTAGGTCAGGCTGCAAATTGGTTTGCCTCGACGAATCAGGAAATCTGTTGCATAACGAAACCATTTATCCACACCCGCCTCAAAAGCAAAGCAAACAATCCATTAATAAAATCGATCAGCTTGTAGATATGTATAAGCTCAATGTTATTGCCATTGGAAATGGAACTGCGGGTAGAGAAACGGATAATTTAGTGAGGCGCATACGCTTTAGTCGCTCCGTAAAATCGATAATGGTAAACGAAAATGGAGCATCGGTGTATTCCGCTTCGGTGGTAGCTCGCGAGGAATTCCCAGAATATGATATCACCGTTCGTGGTGCCGTTTCTATCGGCCGAAGGCTTATTGATCCTTTAGCAGAATTGGTAAAAATTGAACCCAAAGCTATTGGAGTTGGTCAATACCAGCACGATGTTGATCAAAATCTTTTAAATAAAAGCTTGGACGAAGAAGTAATGAGTTGTGTAAATGCCGTTGGTGTTGATTTAAATACGGCGAGCAAACAACTACTGACTTATGTTTCGGGTGTTGGCCCTACTCTAGCTGAAAATATTTTAGCCTATCGAAAAGAAAAAGGAAGTTTTAAAAACCTAAAAGAGCTTCTCAAAGTTAAACGTTTTGGCGATAAGGCTTTTGAACAATCGGCTGGATTTTTTCGTATCAATAATGGCGATAATCCTCTTGACGCAAGTGCCGTTCACCCTGAATCCTATGCTATTGTTAAGAAAATGGCTAAAAACTTAAGCGTTTCATTAAATCAATTGATAGGGAATAAACTATTGATTGATCAAATAAATCTAGAAAAT
Source organism: Bacteroidales bacterium (assembly GCA_021158405.1). Lineage (GTDB taxonomy): Bacteria > Bacteroidota > Bacteroidia > Bacteroidales > UBA12170 > UBA12170. The sequence continues at coordinate 583 of JAGGUP010000093.1, read as the reverse complement.
TATCAAACAAAAAGTATTGGTCTAGCCACTTTAAAAGATATCAAAAAAGAAATTTTAAAACCGGGTATTGATCCTCGCGAGGATTTCAAAGTATGGGAATTTGACCCTTCAATAAAACATATCGAAGATTTAAAAAGCGGAATGATTCTTCCTGGTATTGTAACAAACATTACGGCTTTTGGTGCTTTTGTTGATGTTGGAGTACACCAAGATGGCTTGGTGCATAAGAGTCAAATGGCTAAAACTTATGTTAACGATCCTAATCAGTTTGCTCATCTAGGACAGAAACTAAAAGTAAAAGTATTAGACATTGACCTTGTTCGTAAGCGAATACAATTCAGCATGTTATTGGATTAGCTAAAATAGACTCAAACTAAATTTTCAACTAAGCACTTTCAGAATTCTAAAAAAACTTGCCTAACATCTAAATTTGGTTATTTTTGTACGCTTCAAATAGAAATTATTAATTAACTAAAAAAAAAGAATATGTTTAAAGGACATCCTAAAGGACTTTATGTTGCATTTTTTGCTAACATGGGTGAACGCTTTGGTTTCTACACTATGATGGGGATCTTAGTGTTCT
>JAGGUP010000090.1 GCA_021158405.1 Bacteroidales bacterium | reverse complement strand
GTTCGGAAATGTGGCGACCTATGGGAGTTGCCGTTTTTGGAGGATTAACATTCTCAACAGTTGTAACTTTGGTGTTAATTCCGGCAATCTATACCATTTTTGGTGTGGGTAAAATAAAACGAAAAAAGAAAGCAATTGAAAGAACTAAAATGAATTTAAGTATGTAAATAATTGTTACAAAAGCTTATGATTAAAATTATCATAAGCTTTTGTTAAGACAAAGAAATTAATAATATTAAAATACATATAATGAAAGCAGTATTTATATCATATAATCAATCTATTACTTTTGAAGTTCAGCAAATACTGAATAACTTAAACATAAAAGGTTATACTCAGTGGCTAGATGTAAAAGGCAGAGGTTCAGTAAACGGAGAACCACATGAAGGCACACATACCTGGCCCGAAATGAACAATACTCATTTAACTATGGTAGAAGAGGACAAAGTTGAGCCGCTACTTGAGCATTTAAAGAAACTCGACAAAAACTCAGAGCAACAAGGCTTAAGGGCATTTGTCTGGAATATTGAAGACATGATTTAGTACCTGATTTATTGCAATTGTGTTTTTTTAAGATGATCTTTGTAAAACAAAATTATTCCCTTAAATGCGTATTGCTTTTTCAGGCTTTGAGAGCTTTGCAAAGTGATAGATTTTGATTCAAATTGAGGCAAAATCAGATGAAAAACCGCAGTTTACTTCTGTAAATGAGGATTTTGAAGAAGATTTTAACAAAGAGTCGGATCAAAAAATGAGTTTCGCAAAGCTCTCGCTTAAAAAAAAACAGATGATACACTGATACAGAATGAATAAACCTGATTCAAAAAAATATGTAATCTCACGAGGTATTGATGATTTCTTAATGGACATCAACAAGGCATATAAATTTATAATGCTCTTTTTTAAGGATGTATTTAAAAGGCCTTTTCATTTAAGAGAAATCATTCATCAGAGTTACGAAATAGGAATAAGATCGCTGGGCTTAATTACGCTTACTGGTTTTATTATTGGTATAGTTTTTACTAAGCAGTCACGACCTGCATTAGAGGATTTTGGTGCAACATCGTGGCTGCCTTCCTTAATTGGAATAGCTGTTATACGTGCATTGGGACCATTAGTAACAGCACTTATAAGTGCCGGCAAAATAGGTTCAGGAATTGGAGCAGAACTAGGCTCGATGAGAGTAACTGAACAAATTGATGCAATGGAAGTCTCAGCAATTAATCCATTTAAATATTTAGTCGTTACACGAGTAATGGCAACTACTATAGCCATTCCAATATTGTCGTTCTATTGCAGTTTTGTTGGGTTACTGGGATCTTATTTTAACGTTCATGCCCATGAATCTATTGGTTTAATCAGTTATTATCAACATGCATTTTCATCTATTAGCTTTCTTGATATATCTGGTTCAGCTGTTAAGGCTGTTGTTTACGGGTTTACAATTGGAATTGTTGGGGCATATAAAGGTTTTAATGCCACGCAGGGCACTCGTGGCGTTGGTAAAGCGGCAAACGAGGCAGTAGTGCTCTCTATATTTCTGATATTTATCGAAGAGCTTGCTATTGTTCAGGTCATCAATTTTATTCGTTATTTTTAAAGAAATGGAAAAATATTCTCGACATATAATAAATAAAAATGAAACGGTTATTTCAATTAGTAAACTATATAAGTCATTTGATAATTTGGAGGTATTAAAGGGCATTAGTTTTGATCTTTATAAAGGCGAAAATATAGCAGTGCTTGGTAAATCCGGTTCAGGAAAATCAGTTTTGATAAAAATAATCTCAGGATTACTCAGTCCGGATAAAGGAAAAGTTATTGTATTAGGGCAAGATGTCGCTAATTTAAATCGTAAAAATTTAGATAATTTACGATTACGCATTGGTTTTTCTTTTCAAAACAGTGCCTTATACGATAGTATGAATGTTTATGAGAATCTTGCATTTCCCCTAACCATGAATGTGAAAAATTTAAGTAAAAATAAAATTGATAATGCCGTGGAAGAAGTTTTAGACTCCGTCGGTTTATTAGAGAAAATAAACCAGATGCCTTCTGATCTTTCAGGAGGACAACGAAAAAGAATTGGCATAGCACGCACTTTAATCTTAAACCCGGAAATAATGTTATACGATGAGCCTACCTCTGGTTTAGACCCTATTACAAGTGCCGGTATTATTAAACTAATTAACAAAGTACAACAAAAATATAATACAAGTTCACTAATTATTACACACGACCTTACCTGTGCTAAACGGTCGGGCAACCGAATAGCTTTGTTGAATGATGGCATATTTTTAAAAGTTGGGGAGTTTGATGAAGTGTTTAATAATAATAACGAACAAATAAAAGGTTTTTTTAATTATAATTTTTTATGATAAACTATGAGTAAATCACAAAACAAACGAACAGTAGTTGTAGGCCTTTTTATTATTTTAGGATTATTATTCTTTATGAGTGGAATTTTTATGGTTGGCAACCTTCATAAAGTTTTTAACAGTAAAATAAATTTAATATCAAATTTTGAAGATGTTAAAGGCTTACAGAAGGGTGATAATATTTGGTTTTCCGGCGTAAAAATAGGGACTGTGAATAACGTACGTATTTATGGACCATCAAAGGTCGAAGTAAATATGAATATAGAATCAAAAGAACAGAAATTTATCCATAAAGATGCCAAGGTAAAAATAAGTACTGATGGATTTATTGGAAATAAAATACTTGTTATTTTTGGAGGTACTGAAAGGTATGCTGAGGTTCAGGATGGAGACACATTAGTCGTAGAAAAAACTTTATCTACCGAAGATATAATGAACACCCTTCAGAAAAACAATAAAAACCTGCAGGTTATCACCTCCAACTTTAAAACAATCAGCAAAAACCTAATTGCCGGCGAAGGAACAATTGGGAAGCTACTTGCCGACAATTCTCTTTATACCGATATTAGAACACTCACCTCTTCGCTTAAGCAAGCTTCTGAAAAGGCACAGCAAACACTCAACAATCTCAATGTTTATAGTGCAGGTTTAAACAAAGAAGGAACTCTGGCAAATCAACTGGTTAGCGATACCGTGGTTTTTAATTCGTTTAAATACTCCATGCTCCGCGTACAACAAATTGCCGATACTGCAACTGTTTTTATTGCAAACTTAAAGCAGTCAATCAGCAATCCTAAATCGTCTGTTGGCCTTTTATTGAACGATGAAGAAACCGGTACCGATTTAAAAGAAACTATTAAGAATTTAGAAAGCAGTTCAAAAAAATTGAATGAAGACCTTGAAGCACTAAAACATAACTTTTTATTTAAAAAATATTTTAAGAATCAGGCAAAAGCTGCAGGAAAAAATTATAAATAAAATGAATAAGAAGATAGAGATTGTTTATTCTACCGTAGATGGGCACACCCAAAAAAGTTGTACTGCAATTGCTGAGCACTTGTTAGCAAAAGGGAATACAGTTGAAATATTCTCGCTCGATTATTTTAATCAATCAATAACTGATTTTGATGTTTTTGTAATTGGAGCAAGTATCCGGTATGGATACTATCGGAAAAAAGTAAAAAGATTTATAGAAACACATCAAAAAGAGCTGGAACAAATACAAACAGCTTTCTTTTCCGTAAATATTGTTGCCCGTAAGGAGAACAAAAATACGGCTCTAACAAATCCGTATTTTGTAAAATTTCTAAAATCCATAAAAATGGCCTACTAAATCAGATACAATTATCGAATATACCGACTGGAATAGAGTTCGCTCCTTTAGCGAAAAATTAGTTAGTGAAAATAAAAAACTTTAAAAATATAGTATAACTGTACATTTCACGTAAATATGAAAAAACACTTCGATCGAAAAATCTACACTTTCAGCTTACTGATCAACGATTTGACATTTCTAATTCGTAATACAGGAAATATCGTTTCCGCAATGCGGAATAAAAAATTGGGCAAAACCTTTATGGAAAAGGTGATGACAGTGGTGACTGCTGTTAACGGATGTACTTATTGTACTTGGTTTCATGCAAAACAAGCGGTGTCAAGTGGGATAAGCGAAACAGAGGTTAAAAATATGCTCAATTTGCAATTTGAAGCCGACGCCTCAGACTTTGACGTACCAGCATTATTATACGCTCAGCACTATGCTGAAACTAACCGTAAACCGGACAAAGAAATGACAAAGAATCTCTTTGATTTTTATGGAGAAAAGACCGCAAAACATATTATTCTAATGATAAGAATGATATTTTTCGGTAATCTTTTAGGAAATACTTTTGATGCATTTCTAAGCAGGTTGAAAGGTAAAAAAGCTAAAAACAGTAATGTAATATTTGAAACATTATTTTTCATTGTCAACGCTCCTTTTATGCTTCCTCTCTTGCCTGCCACTAAAAAATATCGAAAATAAAAAAGCCAGTAAATGAAAAAAAAATTATCCAATATTACTAAAGCATTGCAAAAAATTTATAACTCAATAGAGCTAAAAAAAGGTTAAAAAATATTTAAGTTAGTGAATAATTACTAACTTTGCATTATTAGTCCTTGTTAAATATATATGAAATGAAAAATAACATTTTAGGTTTGTGGAATAAAATAAAAACCAATGCTTACAAAGCATTAACTCCAATTATTTGGCTGTTAAAAAAAACAGGGATAACACCCAATGGCCTCACAACAATTGGCTATCTTATTACGATTATATCCTCTGTTGTTCTAATTGTTGGAGCTGAATTTGGCGACCGTAGTGATTTTCGGTATATAACATGGTTTGGCGCTATCACTTTGTTTGGTGGCCTTTTTGATATGCTTGACGGACAACTGGCACGTTCTACAAATAAAATGTCAAAATTTGGGGCCTTATACGATTCTACCTTAGACAGGTATGGCGAAATGACTATGTTCCTCGGAATCTGTTATTATCTTATTTCAAATCACTTTTTCCTCAGTTCACTTTTTGCTTTTATTGCTATGATTGGTTCCATTATGGTAAGCTATATCAGAGCCCGTTCAGAAGCTCTTGGTGTAGATTGTAGTGTGGGTTTAATGCAACGTCCCGAGCGAATTTTAACAATCGGAATAACAGCCATTTTATATGGGGTTATTACCTACTTTACGGGTCAATTTAAGATGAGTGTCGAGTGGTTACCTTTCCCACTAATAGAAAATATAAGCATTTTTACATTCCCTATTTTTATCATGGCCATCTTAACCAATATCACAGCAATTCAACGATTAAATTATTCTCGAAAGAACATGTTATAATAAAATAAATTTAATTTTTAAATATTTAATAAAATGAGTTTACAACAAAACATTAAAAAGCCGGAAGGTAAGTTAGGAATACTTACTCCTGGAATCGGAGCCGTATCAACAACATTTATAGCTGGTGTGTTAGCAGCCAGAAAAGGTTTAGGCCAACCCTTTGGCTCCATTTCGCAAATGGGAAAAATCAGGCTTGGAAAAAGAACAGAAAATAGAGAACCAAAGGTAAAAGAATTTGTTCCCTTGGCTTCTCTAGATAATTTAGTATTCGGCGGATGGGATATTTTTACCGACGACGCTTACGAGGCCGCTCTGAATGCCGGTGTGTTGGATAGAGATTTGCTTGATAAAATAAAAGATGAATTATCAGCCATAAAACCTATGTCTGCTGTTTTCGATCCCGATTATGTTAAGCGTTTGCATGGTACTTTCATTAAAAAAGCGGAAACCAAAATGGATTTGGCCAAAGCGGTTATGGAGGATATTGAGCGTTTCAAAACTGAAAATTCCTGCAACCGAATCATTATGATTTGGACTGCTTCAACAGAAGTGTATATCGAATTATCTGATGTTCATCAAAATGTTGAGAACTTTGAAAAAGGCCTACTCAATAATGATCTCGGCATTTCTCCTAGTATGATTTATGCCTATGCTGCCTTAAAAAGTGGTGTTCCTTTTATTAATGGCGCCCCTAATTTAACTAATGATGTTCCTGCAATTATTGAACTTGCAAATAAACTCAATCTTCCTATTGCCGGTAAAGACTTTAAAACGGGACAAACCTTGATGAAAACCATATTAGGCCCCGGTTTAAAAAGTAGACTTCTCGGTATTGACGGATGGTTTTCTACCAACATTTTAGGAAATCGTGACGGTGAAGTTCTGGATGATGCTGGTTCATTTAAAACAAAAGAGGTTTCCAAACTAAGTGTTTTAGACAGTATTTTAGAACCGGATAAATATCCGGAGCTATACAAAGACATGTATCACAAAGTGCGAATCAATTATTATCCACCCAAGGGAGATGATAAAGAAAGTTGGGATAATATTGATATTTTTGGCTGGTTAGGTTATAAAATGCAGATAAAAGTTAATTTTTTGTGCAAAGACTCTATTCTTGCAGCACCAGTTGTTTTAGATTTAGCTCTGTTTATGGATCTTGCTCAGCGATCGGGTATGAAAGGCATTCAGGAATGGCTATCTTTCTATTTTAAATCGCCTCAGACTCGAGAAGGTTTAACACCTATTCATGATATTTTCCTTCAGAAGATCAAATTTGAAAATACACTTCGCCATCTTATGGGCGAAGACTTGATTACTCACCTTGGCTTAGATTATTACGAAGAAGATTAGATGAGAATTCATAAGTTAATTGCAACAGGATTGGGGACAGGATACGCCCCTTTAGCTCCAGGCACTGCCGGAGCAGCTTTGGGAATAGTTATTTTTTACCTCTTAAATCTGGGATTTACCCAGATGAAGTTAAATGAACCGATTATTCTTGTCTCCAATCTTGTTGTGATACTTATCGTAATGTTGTTGGGGGTTTTCAGTATTAAAAAAGTCCATCAAATTTGGGAGCACGATGCACAAAAAATTGTAATTGATGAGGTAATAGGTGTTTGGATTGCCGTTTTTGCACTTCCTTTTCAGTGGCAATTCTACTTAGCTGCTTTTGTGTTATTTAGATTTTTTGATATTTTAAAACCATTGTATATACGCAAGTTAGACAATTTGAAAACAGATTGGAGTGTGATGTTGGACGATGTATTAGCAGGTGTTTATGCAAACCTTATACTACAACTTATTGTTGTTTTAAAAATTTTCTAATGGTAAACACAAGATCTAAGCCCAAAACTTTATTGAAATACAATATGGTTGCAATTATTGCTACCACAGTTGATTATGGTGTGTTTCTGATCCTCTCTGAGGCTATTCATATATGGTATTTGCTTGCATCATTCATCGGTTTGATTGCAGGAGGCCTTACCGCTTTTGTGCTTCAACGGAACTGGACATTTAAGAAAAAGGATGGGAAATTATCAAAACAGGCTATACGTTTTTTTTTCGTGTGGACTACAAGTATTATCTTAAATACCGTCGGATTATATT